>JBNLFT010000063.1:0-13459 GCA_050305675.1 Methylococcaceae bacterium | reverse complement strand
CTGGATCTCGGTCATGTCGGGATCTTCCGCAGCTTGTCCCGGCAGGCGGAGTTGAGCCGGGAACAGGAAGCCGAATTGTTCGATGTGTTGCAGCGTAAAGCGATAACCGAGTTGAACGAATTGTTGGCCGATTATGATCTTCCCGGCGAGCTGAAACAGATATTCACGGCACTGGCAAAGCTGAACGGGGGACGCGAGGTGCTTGCCAATGCGAGCGAGCTTTTCCGAAACGCCGGAAAAGCCGTCAACGAGGCCTTGACCGATATACAACGAGTTGCCGAAAAGCTGACCGCGCAATATCCGGCGTTGCCGATACACTTTGATTTGTCCGAATTACGCGGCTACCACTATCATACCGGTATCGTTTTCGCCGCGTTCATTCCGGGGGTCGGCAAGGAAATTGCCCGCGGCGGGCGTTATGATAACATAGGTGCGTTTTTCGGCCGCAACCGGCCAGCAACCGGTTTCAGCGCCGATTTGAAAACGCTGGCGGGATTGTCGATAGCGAGGGAAAAATCGTCGATGCAGCAAGTCGTTTTCGCGCCTTACGCGGAAGAAGCGGACCTGTCGGAGACGGTCAGGGATCTGCGGGCGGCCGGAACCGTCGTGATTCAGCAATTGCCGGGACAAGCGGGGGAGGCCGAGGACTTGGGCTGTACCGCTATATTGGAAAAACAAAATCAAAATTGGGTTGTAAGGCCCTTGATCTAAAGTCGGAAGAATTATGGGAAAAAATGTCGTAGTCATCGGCACTCAGTGGGGTGACGAAGGAAAGGGGAAGCTGGTCGATCTGTTGACGGATCATGCCGGGGCGGTTGTGCGGTTCCAGGGCGGTCACAACGCCGGCCATACGTTGGTCATTAACGGAAAAACCACAATCCTTCATCTCATTCCCTCTGGCGTATTGCGAGAAAGCGTGCAATGCATGATCGGCAATGGCGTCGTGCTGTCGCTCGAGGCATTGCTGGAAGAAATCGAGTTGCTGGAGAACTCGGGGATTCCGGTCAGAAACCGTCTGAAAATCAGCGAAGCATGCAGCTTGATCCTACCCGTCCACATTGCAGTCGATAAGGCGCGGGAAAAAGCCCGCGGCAAAAAGGCGATCGGTACCACCGGGCGGGGTATCGGTCCTGCCTACGAAGACAAAGCCGCCCGCCGCGGGCTACGGGCAGGTGATTTGTTGAACACCGAGGAATTCAGCACCCGCCTGAAAGAGTTGGCCGATTACCACAATTTCATGTTGAGAGAATATTATCGCGCCGAGCCGGTCGATTTTGACCAGATGCTGGCAAGCGCGTTGAAATTGGGCGAGCAGATCAAACCGATGTTGACCGATGTTGGCGAGGAATTGAGACTGTTGCAGCGTCAAGGACATCACATTTTATTCGAAGGGGCGCAAGGCGCCTTGCTCGACATCGACCACGGCACCTATCCCTATGTAACCTCGTCCAATACCACTGCCGGCGGGGCGGCTACCGGCACCGGCGTCGGACCGCTCGACATCGATTACGTGTTGGGGATCACCAAAGCTTATTCGACGCGAGTCGGGAATGGGCCGTTCCCGACCGAACTGCACGATGCATACGGAGATCATCTGGGTAGCAAGGGTCACGAGTTCGGTGCCACGACTGGACGTAAGCGGCGTACCGGCTGGTTCGACGCGGTGTCCATGCGCAAGTCCGCACACATGAATAGTCTGAGCGGAATCTGTCTGACTAAGCTCGACGTGTTGGACGGCCTGGACAAAATCGGTGTGTGCACCGCCTATCGAATCAATGGAACGGTAACCAAGACGGCGCCGTTGGGAGCTGATCAATATGAGGCATGTGAGGCGATTATCGAGGAAATGCCCGGCTGGACCGAGAGTACCAAGGGCATTACCGAGTTTTCCGCCTTGCCGGATAACGCAAAGGCCTATATTGCGCGGTTGGAAGAATTGGTTGGCGTGAAAGTTTCTATTTTGTCCACCGGTCCCGATCGTAACGAAACCATCGTGATCGAAAACCCTTTTGCCTGATCAAGGCGTATAGGCATCATCCAATACCAAACGAAAGCCCCAGGTCGCCAACCGTACCCAGGGGCTTTCCCAATTCCGGTACGCTGCGCGTAAGCGGGCAGGATCCGCGTTCCAGCCGCCGCCTCTGACGGCTATGTAACTGTCGTCCCCGCTATCACTCGGCGTGCATTGTTGTTCCTGTCCCTGGTAAGTCTCAAGATAGCGCGAGCAGGTCCATTCCCAAACGTTTCCCAACATGTCATACAAGCCGAATTTGTTGGGTAGATAATTTTTCACCGGTGCGACAAAGAAAAACTCGTCATGGCAACGATGGGTCTCCGGCCAGCCAACCCCGTTAAGCCGCGAAAGATCCGCCGCATTGGCATAGCGACAGGCCAGATTCGGATTGTTTCCCCAGAAGTAGGCATGCGGCGAACCCGCCCTGGCAGCAAACTCCCATTCGGCTTCGGTGGGTAGCCGATAGCGCCGGCCGCTGACCCGGTTGAGCCATGCGATATACTGCTGGATGTCGTAATAACTCACGCAGGTCACCGGTTGAGCGTCGTCCGCCGGTTGTTTCACCGGACGACGCCAATTCGACCAGGCCCACCAGTTCCAGGACGTTTTTTGTTCGGAATCGAACGACCAACATCCGCGCGCCCGATAATCGATTTCGGCGTCGGTAAAGTAATTCGCCGCCGCAACAAAGGCCTTGAATTCAGCCACCGTGACTTCGTGGGTCGCCATATTGAAACGTTTAACGCAAACTCGGTGCCGTCGTTCGTTTTGATTGCGGTCGGCTTCGTAGTCCGGACTCCCCATTTGAAAACAACCGCCCGCTAGCGTAACCGTCTTAGGCAAAATCGCGCCATGAAAACGGACGTCTCGGTTGTGAAGTGCCTGCCTGCTAGGATTCGTCGTGGCTCCGTGTTGTTGGGCGAGAACCAGCGTAGAAACAGCGAACATCAATGTAAACACGATGAATGAATAGGTTGAACACATCTCACGTAATAGAGTCGATTAATGATAATGACAAGGAGGCAGCGGAATCTTTCCGCGTTTCCGGTGGTATCGGTCAGAGGTTTCGTCAAGTGTTGTGAATCGTCATCGCGCGGATTTAACGAATAATTCTTAGCTAATTATAGCCACAACGGAAAATACACAATATGATAATCAGGCAACACGCATAGTTGACGGGTTGGGCATAGAACGATGAACCGAACTATGTTTCGGTACTCGAGTACAGATGATGAAACAGCGGCCGCAGATCGAATACTTAAATCAACGAGATGATCCTCTCACCGAGGCGGAAACGCCGCTTAATGTGGGGCGGTTGTCGTCACGCTTGAAGATATTCCTGCCGACCTTCGTCGTCAGCCTATTGATCGGAATGCTCATTAATTATGCGCGTCCTCCCGTCTATCAAAGCAGCGCGACTCTATTGACCTCCGCGGCAACCGCCATCGATCTGGTCAGCGCCGACGTCGATTTTCAAAACGTCGCCATTCAACGACAAAAATTGTTAAGTTTCGAACTACTCACGGAAACCCTCAACCGACTCAAAATGCTGGACGAACAGTCGCGGCTTCCCGATCTGACGGTATCGGACATACGCGGCATGTTGACCGTAGCCCCGGTCGAGCAGACCAATTTGTTAAGTATGCAGGCGCACGGTCCTGATCCGGAACTGCTGCCGTTGGTGATCAATACTTGGATAGACGTATATTTGGAGGCCCGGGAAGCGGCGGTTGCCAGTTCGGCTCAGGATACCGTGGCATTGGTCAGCAACGAATTGACGGAATTGGACGCAAAAGTCGAGTTCGCGCACAGCGAGCTCGACCGGTTCCGCCAGGAAAACGATATCAGCTCAACCACCCGGGAAGAAAACGAAGTATTGGCTAGGTTGCAGGGACTCAATCAGTCCTTGAATAACGCCAATGAAGAAGTGGTTAAAGCAAAGGCCAAACTGGATGCCGTCAATACAGCGATCGCCGCCGGCCAAGCCGTCGTGCCGGAACAGGAGCAGCGCTCGTTGAGCAGTTTGGAACGACGCTATCAGGAACTGAAGGAAAAACTGGCGGAGTTCGACAAACGGTATACCCGCCAGTACTTGGCGCTACAGCCCGCGCTTAAATCACTCCCCGACCAAATCGCCCAGTTGGAAGCGGAAATCAACAAGAAAAAGAGGGAGGGTAAACAGATTGTCTGGACACAGGCAAATCAGGACTATTATGCCGCCAAGCAGGTGGTCGAAGATCTTAAGCGCCAACTCGACGAACATAAACGGCAGGCGGCGAATTTCACCACCGTATTCGCCAAGCACCAGAAATTGATCGATGATTTGACGGCGTTGGAAGAGATTCAACGCGAAACGCGAGATCGGTTGGTGAAAATAGAAAGCAGGCAATACGAAAAATATCCCCAGGTCGACGTTGTGGAACGGGCAAGTGTCAATCGAGTGGCGGTAAGTCCGGATTACGATTTGGGGGCCGTGATCGCTAGCGGAACGGCGTTGTTTCTGGCTTTTTTTACCGTGTGGCTGACCGAGTTCCTGACTCGGGAAGCTCAGCAGCAACATCAGTTTATCTTTCCTGTACAAGCTTGGTTTGGCCATTCGAAGCCCTACGAGCAGCTTGCCGGCGAGGCACAGGAGAAGGTTATAGAAGACCAACGGCAAGCTGTGTTGCCTAAGATGCCGCGCTATCAGCCATTGTCGGGCGAGCAACTGCAGCGACTGCTGAACTATTCCGACCGCGACACCGAATTGTTGATCCTATTGTTGCTGAGCGGTTTAAGTTTGGACGAAATTATTGGATTGACATTCGAACATATCGATTTGGATACTGGTGTGATATCGGTCGACGGAGAATCCCCGAGACTGATCGAATTGGGGCAGCGTTTGACCACGCTGTTAGTGCAGGACAATGGGTCTGATTTAATTTGGCAGCGCCGCGCGCAGTTGTTTATCGACGACGCCAAGGCCATGTTGTATTGCGTTGCGGTTGATTCGGGACTGGACAAGGGCGAGGCGCTGGAGAGCTCCCTGCGGCAAACTTATATTATCTTTCTGGTTGAACAAGGGGTGTTATTGAGCGCCCTGTCAAAGATCGTCGGTTCTTTGTCACCGCTGGAATTGGCCGGTTACGCGGAATTCTCTCCGCCCGGTGAGGGGCGGTCCGGCGATCAGATTCAGTTGATACATCCCTTATGTACCGCTCAATAAACTCTGTTGAGCACGAAATTCAAGATTTTCAGGACAACGGCCAGCACCAGCATGCAAACCAAAATGATCAGCAGGTTTTTTAAGTCGAATAAATAGCGGGGCAGCTTAAAAAGCAAGCCGAGGACGCCGGTCGGTTGTTCGATCGGAGTTTCGTTTACCAGCGGATCGTTCAGCGCTATGGGCTGGGCCGCGCCGCTCGGCGACTGCGGAGTCGCCGACGAATTGACAAACATCTGATCGTCGCCGGCTGCCGGAAACATTTGTTGCAGTAAGAAGACGTCCTCGACGGCCGGTGCCATTTTCTGTTCGATGGAATCATTGACGACGTTGATCTTGGTATTCAGTTCCTTGACGATCAACGCAGTGTCTTCCATGGATTCCTCGTCGAGTACTGTACTTAGTTGCTGATATGCGTGGCTGACGATGTCTTGCGAGGGAGTCGATGTTTCAGTTTGACGTTCGATTACCGGAAGATTATCCGGATTTCCGACAAAACTGGCGGAGTTCGCTTGGTCTGCGCTGTTGTTGGCAGGGGAGGCGGTTACTTGTTTCGCAACCGCCGTTTTCGGGTCCGGGTTTTGGGCCGCCTCTGGCCTATTATTCGGATTTTTAGCTCGTTGTTCAGCCGCCGCCTCGGCGGCCCGCGGCGCATCGCTCATCTCCCTTGCCCCATCGGATTCCATGATCAAATTTTCGAAGTCGACCGCGTCGTCGAGCTGCATAGTCGCTGCGTTCGGGCCGGCGAGCGGAACAAGAAAAACGAACAACGCTATAGACGTTCGCCACCCGTGGCCTATCCCAGCGGCACTTGAGGCGTTAACTCGAAGGCATCGAAAAAAAATGGCTTTTATGCTCATTATTTAATCCGGATTCTGGAACGTGGCGAATACTCATCAACTCATGTCGGTGGTTAAAAGGGGTAACTTAATTAACGAAAAAACGCGATTGCCGTCAAGCGTTTTAGACATCCATGTCCGTAATCGCCCTTCGTCAAGCGCCGAATCAGCCGATTTTCTTGTACTTGATGCGATGCGGATTATCGGCGTCGGTACCTAAACGGCGGTGCCGGTCGGCTTCGTAGTCTGCATAGTTCCCTTCGAACCACACGACCTCGCTGTTGCCTTCGAAAGCCAGAATATGGGTGGCGATCCGGTCTAAAAACCAACGGTCATGGGAAATCACGACTGCGCAGCCGGGGAAGGTTAGCAGCGCCTGTTCCAACGCGCGCAAAGTTTCGACGTCCAGGTCGTTGGTCGGTTCGTCCAACAACAACACGTTGCCGCCGCTCCTAAGCAGTTTCGCCAAATGCACGCGGTTGCGTTCGCCGCCGGACAAGTCGCCGATCCGTTTTTGTTGATCGGAGCCCTTGAAATTGAAGCGTCCGGCATAGGCGCGCGACGGCGTTTCGTATTTGCCGACGGTAATGACGTCGAGACCGTCGGAAATTTCCTCCCAAACCGTTTTATTGGCGTCGAGGTCGTCCCGCAACTGGTCGACATAGGCCAGTTCTACGGTTTGTCCCAACGCGATGCTTCCGCTGTCGGGCTGCTCAATGCCGGCCATCATCCGAAACAAGGTGGTTTTCCCGGCGCCGTTCGGACCGATTATGCCGACGATTCCTCCCGGCGGCAATTTGAAGCTCAGGTCGTTGATCAGCAGGCGGTCGCCGAAGCCCTTGCTGATCTTGTCGGCCTCGATCACCACGTCGCCCAGACGGGGACCGGGCGGAATATAGATTTCCTGGGTTTCGTTGCGTTTTTGGAATTCCTGCGACGACAATTCATCGAACCGCGCCAGTCGCGCCTTGCTCTTGGCGTGGCGCCCCTTGGGATTGGAGCGTACCCATTCCAACTCGGCCTGCATCGCTTTGATGCGTGAGGCTTCCTGCCTTTCCTCCTGTTCCAGGCGCTTCTCCTTTTGTTCCAGCCACGAGGAGTAGTTGCCCTCCCACGGGATACCCATGCCGCGATCGAGCTCGAGTATCCAGCCGGCAACATTGTCCAAGAAGTAGCGATCGTGGGTGACCGCGACCACGGTACCGCTATATTCGTGCAGGAAGCGCTCCAGCCAAGCCACCGACTCGGCGTCCAAATGGTTGGTTGGCTCGTCGAGCAACAACATGTCGGGTTTGGATAGCAGCAGTCTGCACAATGCGACGCGCCGCCGTTCGCCGCCGGAAAGCTTGGTGACGTCGGCTTCCCAGTCGGGAAGGCGCAATGCATCGGCGGCGATTTCCAGCGTGCGTTCAAGATTGTGCCCGTCGCAGGCGTTGATGATGTCTTCCAATCGCGCTTGTTCGGCCGCCAGCAGGTCGAAATCGGCTTCGGGATCGGCGTAAGCGGCATAAACCGCGTCCAATTTGTCGAGGGCTTCCTTAATCTCGGCAACGGCTTCCTCGATATTGCCGCGGACGGTCTTGTTTGGGTCCAGCTGCGGCTCCTGCGGCAAATAGCCGATATGGATGCCTTTTTGCGGTATCGCCTCGCCTTCGATATCCTTGTCGATCCCCGCCATGATGCGAAGCAAGGTCGATTTTCCCGCCCCGTTAAGACCCAATACGCCGATTTTGGCGCCGGGAAAAAACGACAACGAGATATCTTTCAGAATATGTTTTTTGGGCGGAACGATTTTTCCGACCCGATTCATGGAATAAATGTATTGCGCCATTGTTTTTTTATGAAAACAGAAAACACGTTATTATTTCACGTTATCGTGGCGAATTTAATCTCTGAATGAAACTTTGTTCGCCTTTTTTCATGACCCGCTGATGATTCCAGCTGAACACCGGCGATGCCACCGCAGCGATCCGATTCATCCAAGGTATATTGGTCGCGACGTTCCAGTCGAAGCGCAGCGTGGTCTGTTGCGGTTGAGGAAACAGCAAACAGGCGCCGTGTCCCCTCAAGTCTCCGGCGGCGTCGTAACGGATGGTCCGAAACGGAATCAATTCGGTGATCGTGATGTCGACGGTCAGTCGGTAAGGAAGGCAGGTTCGCCAGTGGTAGCGGCTGGTATTGCCGACACCGTCGGTTGCCCCCGGATGCAATTGTTCCACCTTCTCGACATATGGCCACCAATCGGGCCAGCGCTCTTTGTCGAGTAGGCAGAACCAGCAGCTTTCTATCGGAGCCGGAATTTGCCAGGTTGACGTCAACGTAAAATACGTCATGTGAAGTACAAAATCGAGGTTGGGTTGACCAGTATTGTCGATAAAGACGAAAGGATATACAAGCCGCAATGAAATCAAGGCTGTTTGCGAACCAACGTGCGTACGATGCCCATAAGGCAAGCGAGAGACATTGCGCGAAGTGGTTAAAATCGTTACAGACTCCGGTACGCCGTTGGTTGGCGCTCGCGGTGCTCGCAGGGAGCAGCCAGGGTATTTTGATCATCGCTCAGTGTTGGTTATTGGCGTCCATTTTACAGGCGTTGGTCATCGAGCGGGTGCTTGTGCAGGACTTATTGACGCCGTCGTCGATGCTACTCGCCGTATTGTTACTACGAGGCGTTTGCGTCTATTTTGCTCAGGTCTTCGGGTTCTCCGCCGCCGCGCAAGTTAAAAGACGGGTTCGGCAGCAGTTGCTGGAGCATCTGGCCGAGTTGGGACCGGCCTACACCCGACGCCAACATAGCGGGCAACTGGCGGCGACCATACTGGAACACTGCGAAGCGCTGGAAAAATATTTCAGTCGCTATCAGCCGCAACAAGCGATCGCCGTTATCGTACCGATTTTCATGCTACTAGCGGTTTTTCCGGTCAATTGGGTGGTCGGTGTGATTTTTTTGTTGACTGGGCCCTTGGTGCCGCTGTTCATGGCCTTGATCGGCATGGGCGCGGCCGCCGCCAATCGCAATCAGTTTCAGGAAATGGCATGGATGGGCGGATATTTTTTAGATCGGTTGCAGGGCCTTAGTACTTTGAAATTGTTCGGGCGGGCCGCCGACGAACTGCAGCAGGTCGCAAACATTGCCGATGCGTTTCGGAAAAAAACCATGACCGTGTTGCGCATCGCTTTTTTATCGTCTGCAGTACTGGAGTTTTTCAGCGCGGTAGCGGTGGCCCTGGTCGCTGTATATGTCGGATTGGGATTGCTCGGGCTGATTCATTTCGGGCCGGCGCGGGATATTTCGTTGCAACAGGCATTGTTCGCGCTGCTGCTGGCTCCCGAATATTTTCAACCGCTGCGCCAATTGGCGGCTAATTACCACGACCGGGCGGCGGCCGTAGGCGCGGCCGAGTCCATTTTGCAGGTGTTGGAACAGGATGCCGATCTGTTGCGGGAAGCTTACTCACTGGATACTCGCTATTGTATCGAGATGATCGATGTAACCAAGGCGTTCGGCGGGCGTTCGGTGCTCAAACAAATCGATTTACGGATCGAATATGGCGAAAAAGTCGTTTTGAGCGGGGAAAGCGGCGCCGGCAAGACGACGTTGCTGAACTTGATCCTCGGCTTCGAACGTCCTAGCGGCGGTACGGTGTTAATTAACGGCGGCAGCGCGACGCGCGAACGAGCCGCCAAGTCGATCGCTTGGTTGGGACAGCGCGCCGCCATCTTCCACGGCAGTATCGCGGACAATATCTGCCTGTTCGAACGCGGCGTTTCACGGGCGGAAATTGCCGCCGCCGCGTTGGCCGCGGGCGTTATGTCGTTCGCCGACAAATTGCCGGATGGCCTGGATACGATGCTAGGCGAAGCGGGGTACGGCCTGTCCGGGGGACAAGTTCAGCGTATCGCGTTGGCCAGAGCGTTGCTGAAAGACGCACCGGTCGTGGTGTTGGACGAGCCGACGGCCAATTTGGATCGGCATACCAAGTCGGCACTATTGGACAGTATCGAGCAATTGTTTGTCGATAAGACGCTCATTGTCGCCAGTCACGATCAGGAGGTCGTCGCACGCATGGAACGGCAAATAACGTTGCTCGACGGAGTCTTGCGATGAGTGACCTATGGTACGTATTACGGCTGTTCAAACCTTACCTGCCGTGGCTGCTGGCGGGGATTGCTTTGTCGTTATTGACCTCGCTGGCGGCGATCGCGTTATTGGGCATGTCTGGCTGGTTCATCTGTGCCGCGGCGGTGGCCGGCGCCGCAGCCCCGGATGGCGTGGCGGTAGGGTTTAACTTCCTGCAGCCGGCGGCACAGATCCGCGCTCTCGCCATCATCCGAACCTTGGCCCGATATGGCGAGCGTCTCTCTAGCCATGAGGCGACCTTTCGGGTACTGGCGGAGATTCGCTGTTGGTTCTTTTCACGAATGATTCCTCTGGCGCCGGGCGCGCTGGCGCTGCGCCGCAGCGGCGATTTGCTGCAACGGATGACCGGCGATATCGATGCCTTGGATGCGATATATTTGCGCTTGCTCGCACCGATCGCGGTCGTGTTGGCGGTGGGCGTGCTGGTCACGTTATTAATCGGCGTTTATTCTCCATTGCTGGCGCTGTTGCTGCTATTCATGCTGCTGGTTGCGGCGGTTCTGGTGCCGTTGGTATTCGGCCGCCTGGGCCGAGCTAGTTCGGTCCGTGAGTCGGAACTCGTGGCCGAGTACAAAACTCGCCAGATAGAAATTCTGCAAGGTCTTGGCGACTTGCTTGCCTTTCAGGCTTTTAACCGTTTCAAAGACGGTTTGCTGTCTTGTTCGGAGCGCTTGCTTGCGGCCCAGGCGTGCAACGACAGATTGGCGGCGCTTTCGTCGGCGTTGACGCAAGTATTGGCGCAAACGACGTTGCTGCTGTTGTTGCTCGGCGGAGCGCTGTTGCTTGAGCAGCAGGCGTTGAGTTCCGGACCGCTGCTGGCGTTGTTGCTATTTTGCGTGCTGGCGTTGTTCGAATGGGTGCATCCCCTGGCGCAGGCTACGCAAATGTTGGGAAAGGCGCAAAATGCAGCGAGCCGCATCAGAGCCGTGGCCGAGTCCGAGCCGGCGATACGCGAGCCGATAGTATTCAGACCGTTGCCGGAAGGCAATCAATGGCGGCTGGAGGGAGTCTGTTTTCGTTATCGAAAGGACGCCGATTGGGTATTCCGGGACCTCGATCTGACGTTGAACGAAGGCGCTAAAATTGCCGTGGTCGGCGCGAGCGGATCCGGTAAGTCGACTTTGCTGCACCTGTTGCTGCGCTATTTCGATCCTCAACGCGGACGGATAACGCTGGACGATGCCGATATCAGGGAGCTACGCAGCGACCAGTTGTACGACCGCGTGAGTTTGATGGAGCAACGCAGTCACTTATTCTCCGGTACGATACGCGATAATTTGTTGTTGGGTAAGCCGGAGGCACACGACGACGAACTGCACCGAGCGGTCAAGTTGGCCGGCTTGTCGGTGCTGGTATCCCGGTTACCGAACGGCATCGATACCCTGGTCGGAGAACAGGGGAGTCGGGTTTCCGGAGGCGAGGCCCGGCGGATCGCGTTGGCCCGGGTGTATCTGAAGAACTCGCCGCTGTTGCTGTTGGATGAACCGACGGAAGGTTTGGACGCGGCAACCGAAGGCGACGTTTTGCAGTCACTGCGGGAAATCGGCAAGGATAAAACAGTGGTGATGGTAACCCACCGAACGGCGGGACTGCAGTTGGTCGATAGAATTTATCGAATCGAGGCGGGACGGCTGATTCAACAATGAGCCGGCTCGGCGGGCCGTTCGGATGCCTTTGCCTAAAGAGCTGCGATCCGGCGACCGGGATGCAGACGCAAACCGGTTGATGGTGCCAGTAATTCTTTCGCCATTTGCAGTAACTTTTGGTGCAGTAACAAAAATGTTAAGGGTTACTGTAAAAGTTGCTGCAAAAAATGCAAGCTTTCGTGAGATTTCTTGAGATTGCTTGGGACAGCAAAAACCTATATAAGCTAGGAAAATCGCGGTTTATGGGATTCTGTGGGATTGCTTGAGAATCGTTAATGGTGCCCGGTTCGGGACCAAACTCGAACCCGGACAGCCCTCTTTTAGCGGAATGGAACGGGAAGTGCAAGACGTATTCGGAAAAGCCGGACAGCTTGCCGGGCGGCGCAAATCCGGATCAATTATTTGACACTTTGGCCGAATGGAACACCTTCCTTGAAGAACATGTCCCCAATTTTCAGAGGGTACAGCCATGAGCGCTCCTCTGGAAACGGTTTTCAACGGGGTATCCGCTTCGGCGGCGACGGCGAAAGACATCAAAAAAAGCGCGCCGTATTCCATTCGCCTGACCGCAGAAGAGCGGGCATATCTTGAAGAACAGGCGGGAAGCGGTCCCTTAAGCGGCTATATTCGCGCAAAGCTCCTTGGCGAGCGTGCGGACAAGCGCCGCGTTTTACGAAATCCCAAACTTGAGGAAGCGCAATATGCGGCATTGCTGGCCGCTTTGGGCGAATCCCGTCTGTCTTCAAACCTGAACCAGCTTGCCAGACATGCCAATATGGGGACGCTGGATATTTCCGATGAAATCGAGGAGCAACTGCAAGACGCGTATGAAGCCGTATTAGAGATGCGCAAAGCTCTGATACTGGCGCTTGGTCTCAAATTCGACAGCCGTAAATGATCCTTCACGGCAACCAACGCGGGGGAGCCAGAGATTTGGCCTTGCATCTGCTCAAGGAAGAAAACGATCATGTCGAAGTCCATGAGTTGCGCGGTTTTGTGTCGGATGATCTCGTTTCCGCGCTGGGGGAAGTCTACGCGATCAGCCGGGGCACGAAAGCCCGGCAATTCCTGTTCTCCCTCAGCCTGAATCCTCCGGCTAATGAAAATGTGTCCACGGCGGCCTTTGAGACAGCAGTGAACCGGGTGGAGGAAAAGTTAGGCTTGTCGGGACAGCCACGCGCTATTGTCTTTCACGAAAAACAAGGGGCGGACGGTCAGTCTCGACGCCATTGCCACGCGGTTTGGTCCCGGATAGACGCCGGAAACATGAAGGCTATCCCGCTGCCTTTCACCAAATACAAGCTTCGTGAAATATCGAGGGAACTGTATATCGAGCACGGCTGGGACATGCCGCGCGGATTTCTCGATTCCAAGGCGCGTGATCCCGGAAACTTTACGCTTTCTCAATGGCAACAGGCAAAACGCATTGGCAAAGACCCGCGCGCGATTAAAGCGGCGATTCAAGATAGTTGGGCGATCAGCGACACCCAAAGCGCCTTTCAACACGCTTTGACGGCGCGTGGGTTCACGCTGGCACGGGGTGATCGTCGGGGGATCGTCGTGCTCGACCATGCCTGCGAGGTCTATTCCGTTCCGAAATGGTTGAATATTCGCACG
>JBNLFT010000062.1:11037-13477 GCA_050305675.1 Methylococcaceae bacterium | reverse complement strand
TGTCAGCCTCCTCTTGTTTTTCCTCAAACGCCAGTGTAACTCACCGGCGCCGAGGAGGCTGGCTAGAGGATTATCAGAGTAAATTTAAATTTCTGTTGTATGGTTTAATTTCACTCTGACCCCATTTTTTCCACCGATACGTTGAACAAGGCGTTTATCCGATAAATTAGTGTGGTGCCGGAACTCGGTAAAAACTATAAGCAACAAAAGAGTTGGCGAATAGTTTGCCCCATTTAAAAAGCGTCATGCATGTAGCCGATTTACAAGCGGTTCCGCGTATCCTCTGGCATAACTATTGGGATTCTGAAACTGCTAAATTCTATAACTTTCCCGATCCGCAGCAAGACGAACGAATAATGCGGTTAGCCCAACAGCTACCCAATGGTGGCTGGAGATTTTATTTAACGAAGGATCCTCTAGATATTCTGAGGCAGGACCATCGTGATGCCATAATTTGGGCTTACCTCCGTTTCAAACCGGTGGGGATGCCGGCTGACTGATAGGTTGGCGTAAACATCGACTTAAGATTCCACGCCGCTGATGAAATGAAATGTCCGGATTTTGGGCGGATAGACCAATCCGGCCCTCCCTCGCTCCTCCGCCTCTTCAACGGATCAAGAACATCCCATCGGCATTAGTAATTAAACATTATTTTGCCGAAAACGCCGCGTTGGGTTTCTGCGGAACCGGAGGAAGCGGAACTACCGAATTCCGTATGATGACTGTCCAGCAGGTTTTGGCCGACAACTGACAACTCGACGTGTTTGATCGGCTCCCAGGCCAACCGCAAATCGAGTTCGGTATAGTTTGCGATATGCTGATTCGGCAGGTTATCGACATAACGAACCGTCGTGTCCAATTGTAAATTATCCCGTAGATCCATGGACGACCGAAGAACGAATTGGTGATGCGGAGCGTCGCCTTCGGCCGCATCCGGGCTGGGGTCGCTACTGATGCTTCGAGTATGCAATTGAATTTGCAGGTAGGAATAATTGCCTTGCAGTCGCCACCAGTCCAGTGCCTGCCATTGAGCAACCAGTTCCACGCCGTAGGTTTCGCCGGTCACGTTGTTACCCGGAAACAGCGGAACGACAAGGTGCGGCGTCGGAGTCGTCCTTATCGTGGGGGTCGCCGAAGCGACTTCGGTGCTCGTCAGCCTGTTGTAATCGTTGTAAAACGCCGCGAGATCGAACGACAAGTCGCGCGTCGGCTGGAGGCGGTAACCGATTTCGTAAGCAATCAGCTGCTCCGAATCGAAATTACTATTGCCTTGCCCGATGACATAAACCGGACCGGTTTGATCCAAATAGATGGCGTCCATGTCGTGGTCTAACCGATTGGGAATCCTTACCGCCCTTGATACCGACGCCCAAATCGTCTGTTTGTCGTCCGGCGTGACGATCAACCTGGCATTCGGCTGGAATTCCACGCCGCTGAAATCGTTATGTTCGAATTTCGAGCCGATAATGAATTTCAGCGTATCCGGAATCAATGTCAATTCGTCCTGGACAAATCCGCTGTACAAAACGAATTCCCGATTTGGCGGAGTAAAAGAAAAATTAACCGCGTTATGGTCTTCCGCCCTAACGTAGCGAACGCCGACTCCCCAATTAATATGCTGCCAGGAGAACAGTTCGAAATGATTCTGGAAATCAAAATCGTAGGTGTCGACCAGGGTGTTGATTGAATCGTTGATCGCCGAATACGACGTCTTGTCTTCGGTCCGGTCGTAGTACATTTGCATCCTAAAACCCGCGGTCGGCGACAGCGTGTGCGTCCATCGCCCGAGTACGTTGCCGCCCGCATAATCTTCGCCGATGTTCGCCAGCACGGGAGCCGCCAAGGTCGGTGACACGATAGTGCGAAAACTGCCCGCCTTGCCGTGGTATATATCGCCTTGCAACGTCACCTCGTCTCTTTCGTTCAATTGCGCGTCGACCCGGAACCCGCCTTGGACATTCTCCCATTCGTCGTTGGTATCTGCGGCCGAAGCGGATCTGAACTTATCGCGTTGCACGTATTTCGCATACGCTCGGTAATCGATGTCCTCGGTAATTTTGCCGCCATAACGGAGCGAACCGAATCCCCGTTCTTCGCTGCCGCCACCGCCGACGGCCAACAGTCCACGAGTATCTCCGGCTTTCTTGGTAATGACGTTGATGACCCCGTTGACGGCATTGGAACCCCACATCGTGGCGCCCGGCCCCCTAATAACCTCGATTCGATCGACATCTTCCAGCATGACGTCTTTGGTGCGCCACAATGTTCCCGAAAATATCGGATGATAAACCGTTCTGCCGTCGATCATGACCAACAGTTTATTGGAGTCGGTTCGATTAAATCCCCGGGAACTGATAGCCCAAGTATTCGAATTGACCCGCGCCACTTGCAATCCCGGCACCAGCCTTAACGCCTCGGGAATCGAAGTAACGCCGGAGCG
>JBNLFT010000062.1:0-10941 GCA_050305675.1 Methylococcaceae bacterium | reverse complement strand
GCGTTTTATTTCCTGGTGACTGAGGACATACACCGCCGCCGCCGTATCCAACACCCGCTGCTCGAGGCGAGACGCGGTAAAAACGATGGATTCTGCCTGCACCCAACTAAGCTCTTCTTCCAACGTGGAAGAAAAGACAGGTAACGGCCACAAGACTGCGGTCGAGAGTGCTAAAGGAATCCTAATGTTCATCCGGGAAAACAAAAACGTGATATTAAAACGGTTAATTCGAATGTAAGAAATTTAGTACACATATCGATATTTTGCGACCTATGCGCTCCAATAGATCGACTTTTCTTTGACTCGGTTTCGGCCTTCGGCCTTGGCTTCGTAAAGCGCCTGGTCGGCCGCGTTCACCAGATCTTCAGGCTTCATGGCGTTTGCCGCAACCACGGTCGATACGCCAAGGCTCAACGTAATCGGCCGATGCGCCGAGGAAATGTCGGCCAACCTGATTTCTGCGGCGCTAATACGCATTGTCTCGGCAATGGAAAGCGCGGCCGGAGCATCGGTTTCGGGCAAGATCGCTACAAACTCCTCCCCTCCGTAGCGGGCAATAAAATCGGAATTCCGCTTAAGCACTTTTTTCAACGTCTTGGCGACCGCGATGAGACACTCGTCGCCCACGGCATGTCCATAGCTATCGTTAAATTTCTTAAAGTAATCGATGTCAATGAAGATCACGGAAAGCGGCTTGTGCGATCGCCGCGCGTTCTGCCATTCGTTCTGTAGCGTCTTTTCGAACTGACGGCGGTTGGATATGCCCGTCAACCCGTCCAAATTGGCCAACTGTTCCAACCTTTCGCTTTGCTGTTTTATTTTTATCTGGTTATTGACCCTGGCTTGGATGACGGGAATTTTGAACGGTTTGGCAATGTAGTCGACGGCTCCAAGCTTGAAGCCGATTTCTTCGTCTTCCGTATCGGTTCGAGCCGTAATAAAAATCACCGGAATTTTTTTAGTGAATTCGTCGCGTTGCAACTTTCTTAGAATTTCATAGCCGTTCATGCCCGGCATATTGATATCCAACAAAATCAGATCCGGAGGTGGAACGGAGATGGCCTTAGAAATCGCGTCGTCGCCGTTATTGGCGATACAAACGGTATAGCGATCGATTAATGCCTGTTCCAATATCTCGGTGTTTATCGGTATATCGTCGACGATGAGGATTCTGGCCCGGTCGTCCGGAAAACAATCAAGCGTCGGAGGATCATCGCGCGCGATCACGCGGTGATGGCACTCGTCTTCTTCAACCAGGTTATCGCCGTCCCGAAACTGTTGTGAGTTGGTCAGGGTTCGGATTTGCGTGAATACCGACTGCAGCGCACACTCCATATCGCGTAACGGCGGTTCCAGTTCTCGATCCTCCGCTATCGCCCGTTCAAGTAATGCCGTCTTTTCGCATAAGTCGAGCGCTGCCACGTTACCCGCCACCCCTTTGAGTCCGTGGACCAGCTGCTGCGAATGGAGCTTTTCGCCGGCCTGCAGGCTCGCGCGGATCCGATGCGGAAAATCGTGAAACTGATGTTCGAAATTTTTCAGAATCTTCAGATAGATCCGTTGTTTACCGGAGACGTTGCGGATACCGGCGTCCACGTCCAGGGCCGAGCGGTCGGACTGATTTAAAGCCGTCGATTGCTCGGGCGATATAACAGCCCCGGAAGATACCGTCGAAGCGGGATTGATGGCTTGTCTTAAGCAGGTTAATAACTTATCCAAATCGATCGGTTTACCGATACAATCCTGCATTCCCCTTTCCAGGCATTTCCGTTTCTCCTCTTTTGTCGCATGAGCGGTGAGCGCGATGATGGGCAAATCGGCAAAACGTCCGTCGCTGCGTATCTGCCGGGTAGCTTCGTAACCGTCCATGACCGGCATTTGCAAGTCCATCAATACGGCATCGAAATGCTCCTGTTTGACAATTTGAACCGCCTGCTCGCCGTTGTCGGCCAACAAAACTTGTAATCCCTCTCCCTCCAATAAGGCCTTGGCGACCTCTCGATTGATCTCAAAATCATCGACCACCAGGACTTTTAGGCCGTCAAAACCCGCATCAAGCACTTTGTGGCCTGACGCTTCAATAGCGTCATCCTTGTGTCCGGCGACAAGCGGACCGCGTTGTAGCGTTTCGACAACGGCGTCGTAAAGGCGCGAGGGGTTTACCGGCTTAATGAGCAAACCGCCTAATCCCAGTTCGTGAACCTCGGGCAGGATTTCTTCTTTGGCATGCGCGGTCACCATGATAATGGTGGGTATCGTCTTGATATTCTTATTCTGTTTAATTAACCGAGCCGTTTCTATGCCGTTCATCGACGGCATTTTCCAATCCATCAGAACCAGGGAGATCGGATGCTCGCTGTTGCTTTCCAATATCCGTATGGCCTCCTCGCCCGAATGGGCCGCGCAAACATCGAAATGGAACGATTGTAGATAAACTTCGAGGATCTGGCGGGCAGCGGCGTTGTCGTCGACCACCAATACCTTCACGACGTCGGCATTCAAACCCGGGGCAGCCGGCAGGGCTGGTGGCCGTTCAGCCGCCCGTTGCAGACGCACCGTGAAAATGAATTCGGACCCCTCCCCCGGCTCGCTCACGACATGAATAGAACCGCCCATCAACTCGACCAGCTGTTTGCAAATGGACAGTCCCAGGCCGGTGCCGCCATATAAGCGGGAAATCGAGCTATCGACCTGGGTAAAAGGTTTGAACAAGTGCTTAATCTGCTCCTTGGATAAACCGATACCGCTATCTTTAACCGAAAACCTCAGCGTTAAATCGGACTGGTCGGCCAGGACACCGTCGAGCAACTCGATTTTCACGACGATATCGCCCGCTTCGGTAAATTTCACAGCGTTCCCGACCAGATTTAGCAACACCTGCCCTAAGCGCAGCGGATCCCCCCGCAACCAAGCCGGTACCTCGCTGGCCATGTAGAAATGCAATTCGAGGTTTTTTTCTTCGGCTTTAACGCCGACCATGGTGTTGAGATGGCTCAGCACCTCTTCCAGATTGAACTCAACGGTTTCAATGCTTAACTGGCCAGCCTCGATTTTGGACATATCCAACAGATCGTTGATAATGACCAGCAACGAATCGGCGGAAAATTTAACCTTGGACAAAAAATCCCGCTGCGTCGGATTCAGTTCGGACTTTAAGATGATCTGCGTCAACCCGATGATCGCATTCATCGGGGTGCGGATTTCATGACTGATCATGGACAGAAAATCCGATTTGCTCTGGTTGGCCTTCACCGCCTCGTCTCGGGCTTCTGCCAGTTCCAGAGTCCTTTCGTTAACCTTCTCCTCCAGAATTTGATTATGGTTTTGCAGCTCCTCATAGGACAACTGCAACTGCCGGGACATATCGACAAACGCGGAAGCCAGCACGCCTATTTCGTCGCCGGACTTTATCTTTAAGTTCTCGGCCGCGTTAAATTCCCCGTCCGCGATTTTATCCACCGTCAGCGTGAGTTTTCTGATCGGACGCGACAATCGATCCGCCACGATCAGCAGTATCACCGTGGAAATCGAGAGAAATCCGCCCGCGATATAAATCGAATGCATAATCTGGGTTTGCAATCTCAACTTGTGCTCTTTCTGAAAGCCAATAATTTCCTTATTCAACGCGTCCTTGGAAAAACCGAGCCGCAACACGCCCCAGGGTTCGGCACTAATCCGTATCGGAACGATAAATTCGACAACCGTCACTCCGAACTGCTCGTGCTGGTATGAAACAGGCTGATTTTGCTCGAGCGCGAACAGGTCTTCGCGCTGCTGAAGAATACCGAGTTCGAACTCCGGCCTTAACGTATGTATGTAGGCCCGCCCCGAATTATCCATCAGAACGGCGTAATAAAGATCCGGGTCTTTTTGCACCGATTCGGCCAAGATTTCGGATATATGGGAGAGATTTACGGTGGCTAAACCGTTTTGAACTTGATTGGATAGGTTGTTCGATATCGCTGCGCCGCGCGAGATCAATTTCTCTTCGTTTAAATTGATCCGCAACTCCAATTCGCTGGCCAAAACTTGTCGTAGGCTGGTGATATAAAAATAGGTGAGACCGGTAGTCAAGCCGAAGACCAGGAAGGTCATAACCGCGATGAGCTTCCAACGTAGACTAAAGGTTACCGTAGGCTTTTTCATCGCTCTCACTCGACTATCTGGTTTACAGAACCTAAAGCTTCTTTGTTCAATCTTATCGGATACTGTTTTTGCTTCTTAAGATTTAATATGACATGCGAACCGGCAGGATAGTCGACCTTTCGGGGTATCGGCGAACCGTTGAATAAATCCGTGACCAAAGCGGACGCTTGCCGGCTCATCGTTGGAATATCCGCGGAAATCACCAACACGGCCCCGAAATCGATAAAGATTTCGCTGTAGCTAAATACGGGTTTGCGATGCCTCTCCGATAACTTGAATATTTGAGACACGCTCGCCTTGTTCGCCAATACGACCGGATCGGCAATCATCCATAACGCATCGACCTCATCCAACAGCTCGGCCAGTTTGGAAGACAGTTCGTCGCTGCTCGCAATATTTTTACCGATCACTTCAACGCCCATCTCGCGACCGGCGTTTTCGGCATCCGCCAGCCACTCGTCGTTATATTGCTCGTTATAAAGCACGCCGATTTTAGTTAAATCGGGAAAAAGATAGCGAAAGATCATCAACTGCATCAATGCGGGCAATTCCTGCGAAATACCGTAACTCTCGTCGGTCAGCGGGAGGCGGCGCCAATTCATCACGGACGAGAATACGATTTTCTTGTCGGCCGCGGCTTGACGGGCCAATAAATATGCCTTGGCGCCAATCGAATAAATGATCTTGTATCGATTCTTCGAAATTACCGCGGCAGCCTCGCCGTCGGAGTAATCGGCTAGGTTGAGGACGGTTGCGGAGGATTCTCGGTGTTCTTGAAATACGTCCTGCATTAATGCATATTTTTGCACCGACAAATCGGAATTTAAAATCAATAGCTGGCTATTATCCAGGGCATAAAGCGCTTGCGAAAAGCAAAGTAACGAAACAACAAGCGCCCCCAATCCGACAATCCGGACGGCGGCGGAAACCAGCCCTATACTCCATTCGTTTAACTGTTCGCGGATGCAATTGTTCATATTCCTTTATACCCTTGTTGCTTTAACAACAGTTTTTCTTGCTCCGATAATTTCCGCCATCCATCCAATCCTAGCATTCGTAAACGCGTTTCGCCTTCCGGATTGATACCCATTTTCTCCAACACATCCAATACTTCGGCATCGGCGTTCGACGACGAAGGCAAAGCCACCAGGGTAAGGAAATGCGGTCGGCTAGTCGATAAAGGTTTTAGTAATTGGTATTGCTTTTTGTTGATTTTTTCTAAGTTCTCGAAACTTCTTTCGCTGGACAAGGCCGCCGACGCCATGCCGAAGCTGACGGCCATCAGCGCATCGATATCTTTCGGCACCAGAATCAGCTTGATAGTTTTCAGAACGTCCCTACCTTCTTCCCCGAGCATTTCGCCAAGCAGGTTTTCCGTATACTGTTTACTGCCCGAACAGGCGACGGTTTTCCCGGATAACTCGGAAATATCGGCGATATCTTGCCTAACGGCTAGAATTTTCTTCTGCGTCGAACGCCCGTTGTAAACGCCAACCAGCACGGGTTGCAACGACAGTTTGCTGCTCAATAGTTGGTAATGCCAACTTGAAAGAAGATAAACGCTTTGGCCGCCTTCCGAAAACGACGATTCAAAAGCTCCTTTTTCATTGAACGGTTGAAACTGGTAATTCCCGAATTTCGACAAATAGGTGTCGAATGAAATCTTTAACGAAGCGAAATTGTTAATATTCGTTTCGGGGTTATAAAAATAAATCGTTTGTGCATTTTCCGAATTCTTCAATTCGACGCAAAGTGTAAACGACGGAAATAGAGCCAATATGAAAACTAAGATTTTTCTATTTATCTTAACTTTCATATTATTCTTTGCAAGTCCCACGTTGACGAATGAACCGGAATATACCAATTTTTCGACTGTCAGTCAGTTAGTGATTATCGGGCTATTGAAATAAACGAGCGGCAACAGAACCTTTTTATTCTAGATTTTTCTGTTACAAGGTATCTACTTTAGTCCAAAACCGGCAAAGTTTCTCCACCTCTTCGGCCTCCATCGGTTTTGCAAACAAATAACCCTGCATTTCCTCGCAACCGTTCTCCAGCAAAAATTTCTTTTGGGCTTCGGTTTCGACGCCTTCGGCGATGACTTTCAGGCGTAACTGGCGAGCAAGCATAATCGTCGTCTGAACGATCGCCACGTCGTCGTTGTCGTCAGGAATACCGGACACGAAGGACTGGTCGATTTTCAGGCGATCGAACGGAAACCGTTTCAGATATGCCAGGCTTGAATAACCGGTGCCGAAATCGTCGATCGCCAATTGTATTCCCAGTTCGTGCAACGCCCGTAACTTAACGATCGCCTGGTCGGGTTCGCTCATGGCAGCCGACTCGGTTATTTCGAACTCCAGGAACCTTGGCTCGCAGCCCTCCTCGGTTAATATGCTCTTCACCTTGGCGGGAAAATCTTTCTCCTCGAGCTGACGCCTGGACAAATTGATCGACACCGCGAAATTCTCACAACCCTGTTGTTTCCATTGGATTGTTTGCCGGCAAGCCTGACGCAATACCCATTCGCCGATTGGAACGATCAACCGCGTTTCCTCCGCGATCGGGATAAAGCTTGCCGGTGATACGTCTCCGTTTACCGGGTGCCGCCAACGCAGCAAAGTCTCGGCACCGATAAATTTCCCGGTCTGCTGGTTGATCTGCGGTTGGTAAACCAGGAAGAACTCGTTGCGTTCGATTGCTCCGCGCAGATCGTTTTCCATATGCAGCCGGGCGCGCACCTTGGTATCCAGTTCCGGGCTAAAGAAACGAAAAGTGTTCCGCCCCTGCTCCTTGGCGAGATACAACGCACTATCGGCATACTTGACCAGGGTTTCGGCGTCTTTCGCGTCTCTGGGAAACATACTGATCCCGACGCTGGCATTGACGTGCAACTCGTGTCCTTCCAGCCTGAACGGCGACAACAACCCCGCGATGATCTTTTCGGTCACATGCGCCGCGTCTTCCGGGCTCGACAATTCCGGTAACAGGATCAGGAATTCGTCGCCGCCGACTCGGCCGACCGTGTCTTCCTCGCGTAGGGTTTCGGTCAAACATCCGGCGACTTGATGCAACAATTGGTCTCCCGCCAAATGGCCAAGCGTGTCGTTGATGGTTTTGAAACGATCCAGGTCGAGAAACAACACCGCCAGCATTTCGCGGTGTCTTTGCGCCTGAGCGATTCCCTGCTGCAGCCGATTCATCACCAGCTCCCGATTCGGCAATCCGGTCAGCGCGTCGTGGTAGGCAAGGTATTGGATGTGCGCCTCGTGCAGCTTTCTCTCGGTCACGTCCTGGGCCGTGCCGGCGATTCTATACACCCTGCCGTCCGCGTCACGAATCGGGAAAGCGCGTTCGTGGATATGGCGCAACGATCCGTCGGGACGGAATATGCGGTACTCGATGTCGTATTTTCCGGAACGCTGGCGATGCTGAACGGCATCGACGACCGCATCCCTGTCGTCGGGGTGTACTGAATCGATCCACTTTCCGGGATCGGCGTAAAGGTCTTGGCAGGACCGTCCCCAGATGCTCTCGTACCCCGGACTGACATACAGCATCTGGCTTTTCGAGGCATCGGTCAGCCAAAAAACCTCGTGGATGCTGTCGGCCATTTGTCGAAATCGTTCCTCGCTTTCGTGTAAATCGCGCGATACCAGCAGGCTGGTAAGACCATCGCACAGGCGTCTGCCGACCTCGCTGAACAGCCGCCGTTCTTCCGGCGTCCATAACCGCGGATAGGAACATTGGTGCAACCCGAACATCCATGCCTTGCCGGTCTTTGGATAAACAGCCGTCGCAAGCGTCGATTGAATGTCGAACTCGCGGGGAATTTCACCCGGGAAAGGGTATTCCAAGCCGTCCCCGAAACCCACCGGTTCGGACGATTGCAAGAGTATTTCCATATTCCGGGCGACATGGGAATCCATCGGACATTGCTCACCCGCCGCAAAAAGTCCCGGATATTCCGGACGGGTCAGCTCCATCGGGACATGCCAGGTTTCCGCATCGGGGTCGCACGGGTACAGCAGCCAAGCACGGTCGCAATCCATTAACTCAAGCAAGGTTCCCAGTACGTCGTGCATCATCTGCTCGAGACTGGTGGCGCCCTGTATCGCGCGGTTGACCCGATCCAAACTCTCGAAGAAACGCAGATGGTATAGCCGTTCCCGTTCCGCCCGCTTGCGTTCGGAGATATCCCGCGCCAAAGCCAGGTTGTAGCCACGACCTTCGTACTCGAAATAGTTGGCGTAAACCTCGACCGGAATCATATCGCCCGTTTTCGTCCTGTGCCTCGTTTCCAGCAACACCGAACCTTTATTTCTCAGTTCCTCCCAGTGTGCGCTCCAGCGGGCCAAGTCGTAGTCCGGATCGACATCCGGCACCCCCATATGATCCAACAAGTCGTCGCGACTATACCCCAATACCCGGCAGGCCTCGTCGTTAACGTATTTAAAGCGAGCCCGATCATCCATCAGATAAACCCCTTCGGCAACCCGATTGACCGCGAAATTCATTAACGCGATGTCGTAGTCGGCCCGCTTCCGTTCGTCGATGTATTCGATCTGCGAGACGAAATACAAAGGATCGCCGGCTTCGGAGCGGACAACGGTTGTGGTTGCCTTGGTCCAAAGGTAATATCCGTCCCGGTGCCGGTAACGCGTTTCCATCTGCATGTACGGAACGTAGCCTGCGGCGACCCGCTGCGCATCGTTGTTGCTGCGGACCAGATCGTCCGGATGGGTCAATTCCTGAAACGTCATCCCCCGCAATTTGCTTTCCGAATATCCCAGCATTTCGCAGACGGTGCGGTTGGCCCGCAACCAACTACCGTCTATCGTCAGAATTCCCATTCCGATACCGGCAAACTCGAATGCCTGGCGGAATTTTTGTTCGCTCTCTTTCAGACCGCGGGACACCAACAGACTGGTCAAACCGTCGGACAAGCGGCGGCCGATCTCGCTGAACAAACGCCGCTCTTCGGCGCTCCAAACGCGTGTCCGTCGGCATTGATGCAAGCCGAACATCCACGGTTTGTCGATTTTCGGATAAAGCGCGGTGGCCATGCTCGACCGGATATCGAACCGATTTGCGGTCGTCCCCGCAAACGAATAGTCATTTCCCGCTCCGAAGGAAACCGGTTCCCCGGTTTCCAGGACCAGACGCATATTATTGGCGATACCCGGCTCCATCGGATAACTCTCTCCCGCCGCCAAGCCGCCGGGATATTCCGGCCGCGTGCGTTCCATAGGCACCCGCCAGCTTTTCGAACCGGGATCGCACGGATACAGCATCCAGGCACGGTCGCAGTCGAAAATGGAAAGCAGCGTTTCCAACACGGCGCTCATCATCCGCTCCAAATCGTGCGCTTCCTGTATCGCCCGGTTGACCCGATCCATGCTCTCGAAAAACCGCAGGAGTGACAACCGTTCCCGCTCTGCGCTTTTCAGTTCGGTAATATCGTGAAAATATCCGTACCAGGCGGTACCGCCGTCCGCTTCGGTTTCCGGAGTGGAGCGGCATGCCACCCAGATCTCGCCTTTTTGGGGATGATTTAGGCGCCATTCGAATTGAAACGGCGTCATGGAACGTTTCGAACGTTCGACCGCGGCCATAAGGGGCTCGCGGTCATCGGGATGGACCTTGTCTAAGGCGAGTATAAAGTCGTCTTTCAACGCTTCCGGCGTCATGCCGTAAATATCGGTAACGGCCGGCGACGAAAATGGCATGCTCATCTCGCCGTTTGGAGCGACCCGGAATTTATGAACTGCAACCGGCACCGAATTGGCTATCTTGATTATCAGTTCCTGCGCGTCGGTCGTTAAGGCGGAGCTGTCGACGTTCAACTTATCTTGTTCTTCCTTGATTGTCTCATTTACTTGTTTCATCGAGGGAACCCCTTAAAAATGCACCCCCAAGTCAGGCTAGCGCTGTTCGATTTATCCCAACTGTCCCCGCAACGCGGAAACACCAAACTGCTCAGAGGCTCCCCAAACTATAGCGTTCCTGACCGATTTCGCCTACCAGCGAACGGCTTGGCAAGAAACACTGGATAAATCGCTTTGAGACTCCTTGGCTCTCGGTTGAGGAAATCGCGGTTTCCCCCTTTAAATAGCAGATTAAATCAGGATTTTCCCGGAACCGCCACCACAACGCTTGCCGGCTTCGGTAGCGACCACGCGCCAGGGCCGGCCACGAACGATTGTCGCAAACGCGATATTTTGTCGGCCTCTATCCCGCCGACGCTTGATGCCAACCCATCGAGCCACACTATAGCCCCCTGCCGCCCTTTAAGGAACGAAAACGAACTTGATTATAATCAATGAGTTAGCTAATTACTCACAATCCGCGCCAGGCTGCCGGACCCGGTAACCAAATTGGTCACAATTTTGCTTTAGCTTTATCGGTTTTCCCTATCGATAATTACTAGGAGGCGAAATGTTTGAACATAAAAACCTGGACGGACAATGGAATAAAATTGTGTCGTCGACCGATAGTTTCGTTAGCGGCGAAATTCTCGAATGCCGGCCGACCGTGGGCTCGGAACCCGAGAAAATCAGCCGCCAACAATACGCCGTAATCAATAGCCGCTTGGTCGAACGCAGCCTGCCGCCGGAGACGATCGGCGATGCCTGGTCGCACGACGCCGGCAAAGTGCCTTGGTGGGATGCGGTCAACAATCCGCCTCACGCCGGTCTGGTGGCCGACTTCAACAGTTACAGCGGCGGCGCCTATCGTTTTGTCCTGGATACCTCGCACAATATCGTCGGCTTTGCCAGCGAGGGCGAGGAAATC
>JBNLFT010000061.1:0-13879 GCA_050305675.1 Methylococcaceae bacterium | reverse complement strand
GTAATAACGAGCCGTGGTTAATTTCACGGCCGCCCCGTTACTGGTCGGCAAGATGGTTTGTACCGAGCCTTTGCCGAACGATTTTTCGCCCATGATGATGGCACGCTTGTGATCCTGTAAGGCGCCAGCCACGATCTCCGACGCCGATGCCGAACCGGCATTGATCAAGACCACGATCGGCGCACCGTTAATGACGTCGTCCGGAGCCGCATTAAAACGCATTTCCGAATTCTTTATACGTCCTTCAGTAAACACAATCAGCCCTTCCTCGAGAAAGGCGTCGCTTACCTCGACCGCCGCGTTCAACACGCCGCCGGGATTGTTCCTTAAATCCAGTACGATACCTTTCAGCTCGCCGTTATTTTCTTTTTTCAAGCCGGCCAACGCATCGATCAGGTTTTGTCCGGTCCGCGACTGAAAGCTGCTGATCCGCAAATAACCGAAATCTTTTTCAAGCAGCTTGCTTTTAACGCTTTTCACCTTGATGATCGCCCGGGTAATGCTGAATTTCAGCGGCGCCTCTTCGCCTTCCCGGATGACGGTCAACACGATTTCGCTGCCCGGTTCGCCGCGCATGATCTTGACCGCGTCGACCAAAGTCATCCCTTTCACCGGCTTGTCATCCAATTTCACTATCAAATCGCCGGTTTGTAAGCCGGCCCGTTGCGCCGGCGTATCGTCGATCGGCGCAACGACTTTGACGAAACCGTTCTCCATCGTCACCTCGATACCCAATCCGCCAAACTGACCGGTGGTACCTTCTTTCAATTCTTCGTACTGCTCGCCATCCAAATACACCGAATGCGGATCCAGTTCGGCCAGCATGCCGCGTATCGCCCCTTCGAGCAGTTTTTTATCGGTAACCGGTTCGACGTAATCGCGCTTGATTCGCCCGAAAACCTCGGTAAAAGTACGCAGCTCCTCGAACGGCAACGCCTTGACCTCGTCCGGCAGATCGGCCTGCGCCTCGTCGTCCTTCTCGGCCAACACACTGCCGCATAGGCTGATCAGCGTACCGAGTAAAACGCCGAGAGTCAGAATCAAAATATTTTTCTTAATTAGCATCTATATAACACTCCAGTTACCTGGTCTCCGAAGATAGAAAACAAAAAACCACCGTACCAACGCGCAGCGCCATTCGCGCCCCGTCTACATTTATCCGACTCTGCCCCGCTGTATTTTTCGGCACCATTTGGACGGATCGACGGGCCTGCCATTTTTCCTGATACCGAAATACAAAGCGGCCTGAGAACGGCCGCCACTTTTCCCCACCGAAGCGATGACCTCTCCGGCGTCGACCCAATCGCCTTCAGCCTTGTATAAACTTTGGTTAAAGGCGTATAAGGTCATGTAACCTCTACCATGGTCAATGATAGTCAACAAGCCGTAACCCCGCAACCAATCGGCATAAACGACACGTCCTCGGGTGACGGCATGTATATCACTTCCTTCCTCGGCGTTAATTAACACGCCATCCCACAGGCTGTCGGCGCGCTGGGCACCGAATTTCTCGACCAGCGTCCCTCGCAAAGGCCACGGCAACGCGCCTTTCAATTGTTCGAAGGGCTTGTTCGGCCCTTCCTGAAATGGGAAATCGTCGGCTGCCTTTTGCAGCGCCGCAATCAACTGACGCAATTTCCGTTCGTCGCTTTTCAGCCGTTCCAACTGAGATTTTTTAGTCGAATACAGCCGATCCAGCTCTCCGATCAACTGTTCGCGCCTCTGTCTGACCTTTTGCAATTCGTTTTGTTCACGCTGACGTTGCTGCAATGTCGCGGTCAAACCCGCGCTTTCCCTTTGTTTTTCTTCCTCCAACTGCCCCAAGGTTCGAAAAGCGGCTTCGACCGTTCGAATCTTCTGCAATCGTTCCCTATTTAAATAATCGTAATAAACCAGCATCCGGCTGGATAACGCCGGATCTTGTTGATTGAACAAAACTTTCAAACGCTCTCTGCCGCCCATCGCATACGCCGACCTGACCTGACCTTCCAACTCTCGTTTATGGGTGACGATTGCCCTCCGCGCCTGCGTCATTTTTTCCCCGATTTCGCTCAACGCATCGCCCAACCGCTCGATGTCGCCACGTAATTGTTTTACGCTGAGCGCGACTTGTCCGTAACGCATTTCCGATTCTTTCAATTGGTCGGTTAATTGTTGCTTTTTCCGCTGCAAGGCCGTGATATCGGCATCGATCTTCGTGATCTGCCGTTGCAATTGCTTCAACTGGCTTTGTTTACTTGTCGCTGGCTGCCCACCCCAGCAGGAAAAACAGGCCATCCATACAATGACCGTCGGAACGATGCAGCGAGTTCTTGCCATATCCGTCGATGACCTTATAAATTCAAATTCTGCTCATATCATGGCGCGAGATTACCGGCAACGCAGCACACAAAACAATTGAACAATAATCATTACTCTGCTAAATTTAAGCGTTTTTATTTGTCAACATGACAGAAGAACTCAATTTAAATAGCTATTATACCAATACGCGATTATTATCGTGGTTAATAAATTGCAAAAGCTATCGAGTGAGTTGTTATTAAATTGACGAAGACTCGCCCCTCTTGTTACGGTTAGCTTCCCCATGGAAAATGAAGAACACATTCTTTACAACGACGCTGAAATCAATCGCGCAGCCCGTTGCTTGAAAGCGATGTCCCACCCGTTGCGTTTGAAAATTCTCTGCGTCCTGGGCAGTAACAGAATCAAGGTTCAGGACATCGTGAAACAGGTCGGGACCAGCCAAAGCAATATTTCCCAACATTTGGCGATTCTTCGAGAAAAGGACATTCTCGCATGCGAGAAAGAAGCCAATTGCGTATATTACTATATCGATGACGAGCGCATGCTCAAACTGATCCGCATGATGCGGGAAGTGTTTTGCACCAATTGCCAATAAATTTCAGTTTAACTTCATTCCCTCAAAAACATTTCAATGGACCAATACTTAGAATTCATTTCCAATCACTATTTGCTGGTTTTAGCGCTTGTTGCGGTCACCTTCTTACTGATTCAGGACTTCGTTGAGAGCTCGTTCAATAAGTTCAGCGGCTTGTCGCCTTTGCTTGCCGTCACCAAAATGAATACCGCCGATACCGTCATCGTTGACGTGCGAGAGCCCCACGAATACATCAAAGGCCATATAGAGAACGCGATCAATATTCCGTTAGGAAAGCTCGAGGACCAACTAAATACCCTCGATTCCTATAAGCTGACCCCGCTCATCGTGGTGTGTCAAAGCGGAACCCGTTCCGTCCCGGCGTGTAAAACCCTGACCAAAGCCGGGTTCGAACAAGTATTCAACATTACCGGCGGCATGCAATCATGGGAAGATAACAAACTACCGATCAAGATAACCAGCAAGCACAAAGACTAAATACGCGACGGGCAACCCAGCGCTTTCAGGCACGATCGATCGTGCCGACCGAACAAACCTGACGACTTCAATTAACCGCTAACCAAACCCAAACATCATCATGGCCGAAGCAGATACGAAAAAGGAAGAAAAACAATTTTCCATTCAGAAAATTTACACCAAAGACATTTCATTTGAGACGCCGAACGCACCGAAAGTATTCACCTCCAAGTGGGAGCCCGCTGTCGATTTCAATTTAGGCACCAACGTCGAAACGCTGGAAAACAATTTGTTCGAGGTTTCATTAACCGTCACCGTAACGGTAAAAACCGCCGATAAAACCGCCTATCTGGTCGAGGCGACCCAGGCTGGCATTTTTACGCTGGCCGGCTTCACCGACCAGGAAATGGGGCCGATGCTCGGCAGTTTTTGCCCTAACATTCTATTTCCTTACGCCCGCGAAGTTGTCTCTGACCTCGTTAGCAAAGGCGGTTTCCCGCAATTGCTGCTGGCCCCGGTCAATTTCGACATGCTTTACGCCCAACACGTGCAACAGGCACAACAAAAGGCAGCGTCTTCGGACAAATTAAACTGATCCATGACCGCATCGATAAGCGTCTTGGGCGCCGGCTCCTGGGGCACGGCGCTTTCGATACAAGCCGCCAGAAACGGCTGCAACACGTTATTATGGGGACATACCCCAGAACAGATTCACGATCTTAAACAACACCGACGAAACCGACGTTATTTGCCCGGAACCGCTTTCCCCGACTTATTGCATGTAACCGACAATTTGGAACAAGCGATCAATTTCAGCCCGATCTTATTGCTGGCAGTCCCCAGTCACGCCTTTAAAGACACGCTGCTGAAAATCAAAGTCTTTTTGAAGCCGAGCAGCAAGATTGCCTGGGCCACCAAAGGCTTCAACCCGGCGGACGGCTCCCTACTGCATACCGTCGTCGCGAAGACGCTGGGGGACAACGTCGCGACCGCCGCTCTATCCGGGCCGACATTCGCCGGCGAGGTCGCTGCGCAATTACCGACCGCGATTACGATCGCTTCGGAGTCGCCATTGTTTGCCATGCAACTGACCGAAATCTTTCACAGCCAACATTTCAGAACCTATACCAGTTCCGATATCATTGGGGTCCAGGTCGGTGGGGCCGTCAAGAATGTGCTTGCAATAGCCGCCGGTATCGCCGACGGCCTTGGCTTTGGCGCCAATACCCGCGCCGCCTTGATTACCCGCGGTTTGCACGAGATTATCCGGCTCGGTACGCGACTGGGCGGGCAACCGGATACGTTCATGGGTTTGGCCGGATTGGGCGACCTGATACTGACCTGCACCGACAACCAATCCAGAAACCGTAGGTTCGGCCTTGCCTTGGGTCAGGGCAAGAGCAAGCAGCAAGCCGTTTCGGAAATCGAGCAAGAAATCGAAGGCGTATCCGCGGCCCGGGAAACCTTCCAACTGTCGCAGAAATTGAATATCGAAATGCCGATTACCGAGCAAACCTACCGAGTGTTGTATGAAAACCTCGATCCCCGAATCGCCGTGCAAAATTTGCTAACTCGCGATCAGAAAGCCGAATTCAACTAACGGCACGCCGACCCTTTCCCGTAAACACTTGATTGACACGACGCCTCCTCCGGAGATGTAAACGCAAACCGTGCCGAAACACCTCCCGACCGCTCGCCGCTCCACCCCGTTATTATGAAATAGCGTACAGTTTCGACATTTCTTACTTGTCACTTTGTTGTTTTTTGACTAGCATTAATAGTGTATATATTTTATATGCTTACAAACCAATGCTAAAGCGCTTGCTGAGAAAACACCAATAACGGGAGATAAGTCATGCTGCATGTCATCGATGATTTCCCACTCACCCGGGAAACACTTGCGAATACCGCCGTCGGCGACACGGTCATTTTTACCGACGATGCCGTATACGCCGTCAAACAAAGCGACGTCGAGCACAATTTGTTACAAAAAACGTATGCCCACATTAATGTGTGCGTACGCAAGGCGGATTTGATGTTACGTAACATTTCCAGCCGCGAACTCTTTAAAGGGGTAGCGGTACTGGATGATATGGACTATCAGTCGGTGATGAACCAGGAACCGGTCATCAGATCGTGGAATTAAGCCGGTACGATTAGCCTGACAACCCTCCTCTCCGGGAACGCGCATATCGCTGCCTTAAGACCGGACGGAGTTGCTCGCATTGTTTTCGTCCCGCCAATGCCGGCACTCCCGGTCGGCCTCGCCCGGACACAGCCGCGGACCGACCAATGGCCCGAATTAAGCTGCAATCTTAGCCCCGTTCTTTGCCAATCGAATCCAGTCACTTAGCTCCGCCGGATCGAATAATCTCACGGCAAAGCGACAGGCCTCGCTGAGATTTTTCGCCGCAAAATTGCTAAGCCCTTCGCCCAATTCAAAACTTGTTCCGGCAATACTCAACAAATAGGCCGGCGGTGGCTGTTCGCCGAAAATGCTAAGATAGACCTGCAACACCGCCGCAGGGCTCATGGCATGACTGCTATAACTGCGGTCCCTGGCCGGTTGCAATCGGGAAAACTCGAACGGCTCGAGCTGGTTGACCGCCGCGTCGACGAACAATACCCGTTCTCTACCGCGTAGATCCAATGCGTGTTCGACCTGCAATTGAAAATCACTGAGTATGTCGATTCGAGCTAGCGCAAACTCCCGTTCAATAAAGTCCAGCAACATCGGCCCCAGGGCATCGTCTCCGCGACTCAAATTGCCGTAGCCGAAGACCAGTATCGGCTGGCTCATCGAACGCCTCGTTCCAGTTCTCCGTTACCATGCTTCAGCAAGCGATCGATAAGCACGCCCTCCGCATCGAACAATTCCAACTGCAGCGGCATTTTTCCAACCGCATGGGTGGCGCAGGACAAACAGGGATCGTAGGCCCGGATTGCAACTTCCAAATTGTTCAACAGCGGTTCGGTCAGCTCCCTTCCGGACAGATATTCGGCGGCGACTTGGCGCACCGATTCATTCATGCCCATATTGTTGCTCGTCGTTGAAACGATCAGGTTCGCTTTGGTGACTATGTTGTTTTCATCGACCCGATAATGATGGAACAGAGTGCCGCGAGGCGCCTCGATCACGCCAATGCCCTCGTAGCGTCTCTCGCCCTCGGTGCGCAAATCAGAACTCATGATATCCGCATCGTTCAACAACGATTTGATGCTTTCCGCACAGTGTAACAATTCGATCAGCCGGGCCCAGTGAAACGCCAACGTACTGTGTACCATCGCTTCCCCGGCGTGTTGTTTGAATTCCACCCGTTCCGCCTCGGCCAGCGGGGTGTCGATGAAATCGCAATTATTGACCCGCGCCAGCGGCCCGACCCGATACCAGCCGCTTTCCTTACCCAACCCGGTCAGATATGGGAACTTCATATAACTCCAGGACCTGACTTCTTCACGGATATAGTCGTTGTAGCGGCAATAATCGACGTGGTCCAGTAACGTTTCCCCAAGCTCGTTCTTAGCACGCAGCCCGCCATGATATAGCTCCAACGCGCCGTTGGATTTGACTAGTCCCAGATAGTTGCTGCGGACCGTTGCAAATTCATCGTAATAAGGCAAATTCGAGCAGTGTACCTTCTTTATCAACGCCACCGAAGCCACCGCCCATTCGATCATTTGCTCGATATCCTGCAACAAATAGTCGCGTTCTTCCCTGCTCAGCGCCTTATTCATCCCGCCGGGAACCGCACCGGTACCATGAATGCGCTTTCCACACACCATCCGAATGACTTCCTGTCCGTATTTACGCAGTTTGACCCCTTGCACCCCGATATCCGGAAAATCCGCCAGCACCGCGATGATGTTGCGCTTGCTGATATCGCTGTCGAATCCGAATAGGAGATCGGGGCTGGACAAGTGAAAAAAGTGCAAGGCATGGGATTGCAAGACTTGGCCGAAGTGCAGCAAACGCCGCAATTTGTCCGCGGCAGGAGACAGATTTTCCGGATCGACGCCGACCAGTTGGTCGATAGCCTTGGCCGCCGCCAAGTGGTGACTGACCGGACAGATCCCACACAGCCGCTGCACCATGACCGGGAGCTCCCAATACGGGCGACCCTGAATAAATTTTTCGAAGCCGCGAAACTCAACGATGTGCAATCGCGCCTGTTTGACTTGATTGTCTTCGTCCAGCAACAAGGAAACCTTGCCGTGGCCTTCCACCCGCGAAACCGGATCGACGACCACCCTTTTCAGGTTTTCCGCACTTTCAGCTGTTTCTAAATATTCGTACATAATTGCTACCGTAAAAAATGGTTAGCAGGAAATTACACGTTCTCCAACCCGCCGATTAATCGTAATGCACCAATTCATAAGGCAATTCCGGCTGACGCCCGGCCAACAAGTCGGTCAAGAACTTCCAGAACACGTCGGCGGAAGGAGGGCAACCGGGCAAGAAATAGTCGACTTTGACAATTTCGTGAATCGGATGCACCTGGTCCAAGAGCAGCGGCAATTCGGGGTCGCTGGGGATCTGGGCATTGTCGACGCCGATTCCGTCGATATATGCTTCGTTCAGGCAATCCTCGAGTGCAATATAATTTCGCATAGCCGGCAGCCCGCCGTTGATGGCGCAGGCGCCGACCGCGACCAAAATTTTGCAATTCTTGCGAAATTCCCGCAACACGTGCACGTTTTCCGAATTGCAAACGCCGCCTTCGATTAAGCCGATGTCGCAATGGGTGCAATGTTCGATATCGGTAATCGGTGAACGATCGAATTCGACCGCCTCAGCCAATTCCAACATGCGTTCATCGATATCGAGAAACGACATGTGGCAACCGAAACATCCTGCCAACGACGTTGTTGCGACTCTGATTTTATCCGCCATGACCCGCTTTCTCCTGTTCTAACGCCACCTCGTTGATTTGCTTGCGATCGTAAATTCGCTGGCCGATCGGTACGTCAAACCCTTGTCGCTTGACCAGGATGGCGCCGGTCGGGCAAATGTGCGCGGCACAATCGTTGACGTCGATGTCGCTGTCACCCAGCTTACCGCTTTTGGAATTGACGACCAGATGTTTGTTGATCCCCCTGCCGCTGATCGCGAACACGTTCTTGCCGTCCTTATCGCGGCTGGCTCTGACGCACAGCGTGCAAAAAATGCACCGGTTGTGATCGATCAAGATGTCAGGATGCGAGGCATCCATCTCTCTATCGGCAAAAAAATGCGGAAAATGGTTGTCCAACATGTTCAGATGATAGGCCACCGCCTGCAACTGGCAGTTGCCGGTTTTCTCGCAGCCCGGACAAAAGTGATTGCCCTCGACAAACAGCATCTGGGTTATTCTCTGCCGGTCCTGCTCCAATTCGCTACTCTCGTTGACAACCTCCTGTCCTTCCATCGCCGGAAACGTGCAGGCCGAGCAATTTCTGCCGTTTACCCGAACCGTACACAACTTGCAACTGCCGTGCGGCGCATAATCCGGATGATGACAGAGATGGGGAATATAAACACCGGCTGCGCCGGCCGCTTCCATGATCGTTTGCCCGTCGGTAAAAGGGATTTGCCGACCATCTATGGTAATAGTCTTACTCATTGGTTAGTCCTCCACCTGCGTCAAATGGGCAGCCGCATCGTCCCGGTGAGCCATACGCCTGGCCGTTTCCAGCGCGGCGTCGAGGTCGAACCCCGGTTCGTAACTAATCTCTTTCAACTGATTTTGGTACAAGTCGGGATATCGCTGCAACGTCGTCAAAATCGGATTGGCGGCGGTTTGCCCCAGGCCGCAGTGACTGTAATTCTTGACCAACTGACACAGTTCCTCGAGGGCAACCACGTCGCCGGCCGAACCATGACCGTCCAGGACTTTATCCAGCTGCTTTTTCAGCAACGAAGTCCCTACCCGGCAAGGAGTACAGAATCCGCAACTTTCGTGGGCGAAAAAGTGGGTAAAATTTTTCACCATGGTAAAAATATTGCGGCTGTTGTTCAGCACGATGAACGAACCGCCGGTTGCCAGGTCCTCGAAAGCCAGCTTGCGGTCCAGCTCATGCTTAGTGATGAAAGTGCCGGAAGGTCCTCCAATTTGTACTCCCAACACGTCGACCGCTCCGCAGTCGAGTAATATTTGGGCAATGCTGGTTCCGAACGGGTATTCGTAAATGCCCGGCTGAGCGCAGTCGCCGCTGATACTGAGAATTTTGCTTCCCGCCGACTTCTCGGTCCCGGAACTCTTGAACCAGTCACCGCCGTTGACCGATATCGCCGCGGCCGCCATGAAGGTTTCCACGTTATTGACCACCGTCGGCTTGCCCTGGTATCCCTGGCTGACCGGATATGGCGGCCGGTTGCGCGGAATGCCCCGTTTGCCTTCCAACGATTCGATCAGCGCCGATTCTTCGCCGCAAATATACGCGCCGGCACCCAAACAGATTTCGATATCGAAATTCAGCCCCTGCCCGAGAATGTCGCTGCCTAACAGCCCTGCTTCTCGGCGTTGCCGCAAGATATCTCGCAACTTGCTTTCCAGATAGCGGTACTCGCCTCGCAAATAGAGATACCCCTGGTTGGCGCCGATGACCGCCGCACACAGCGTCATGCCTTCGAACACTTGATGGGCATAACTATTCAGCAGCACCCGATCCTTGAAGGTTCCGGGCTCACCCTCATCGGCGTTACAGACGACGTAGCGACAATCGCTCCGTTCCTCTGCGCAAAAACGCCATTTCATCGCGGTATTGAAGCCGGCCCCGCCGCGTCCGCGCAGCCCGGCCTTGTCGATCTCGGCCAGAGTCGGCTCCAATCCTCTGGCAAACGCTTGCCGCAGGCCGGCGCCTCGGTCGATTTCCTGCTGCAACAGTAGCCCGGCTTTGAAAATATTGTCGTCAACCCGAAAAAAATCTTTCGGCCATTGCGCGAGCGGAACCTGGCGTTCGATCAAATCCGCCATTTCGTCGATTTTCGGCCGGTCCAGGCGGGTAATCGCGTAGCCGTTGACCAATCCGGCGGGCCCCTGATCGCACATCCCGGTGCACGACGTATTGTCCAAACTGACCAAGCCGTCGGCGCGGACGCTTCCAACCTCGACCCCCAAAACCTTGGACAAATACGACATCACATTGGTCTTGCCCAACATCAGATCGGTAACCGAATCGCTAATCAACAATTCGTATCGGCCTTGCGGCTGTAAATGGAAGAAGCTGTAAAATTCGGTTACGCTGATGATCGCCGTTCTGGCGATATCCAGTCGCTCTGCGAGGTAATCGATCGCCTGCTCGGGAATATGATGATATTGGTCTTGTACCGCTCTGAGAATCTGCATCAGTTTGGTAGGTTGACGATCGGCCGTTTCCAACACGTTATCAAGAAATTGTTTCATGTCGTCCCTATGCCTAGTATGAATGAACCTGCGAATGAATGGTTACCGACTAACCCTCGCTTGCGGTAGCATACGCACTTCCGCTAAAGCCGTATGGTCAGTCCGCCACCTCCCTGTCAATCAATACTACTCCGATACGGTGTAAATTAACAACTCGATACGTCGTTTAATCGAGTTCTGATACACAGTCGCTATCAAATTTAGCACAATTACATTACCATGACCTTACGAGCCCCGCCCTGTTACCGCGTATTTTCCAGTCGATGACCGATAAACAGCAGACATTTCAATCCGTTTTAAATTATCCGCGACAATTGTTCGCTTTTTATCGACAACAAATTAATCAGCAGTGCTCACTTCTGGCTCAAATTAAGACCGTGCTACCGGCAGAGCTTGCCGAACACGCGCTTTATTGCGTTTTGAAAGAAACGAAAATTCGGCTTTATACGGATGCGGCCGTATGGTCGTCGCAGCTACGTTTTTATCAACAAGCCATCATCGAAAAACTGCATCAACTGGGGCACCGGCAGGTGGAAAAGCTGCAGATCAAAGTGATGGCGAATATCGACACCAACAGCCGCGCAAACAAACCCACCGTGCCGTGCCTGGAAACCGTCGAAGTGGTGCGACGGGCGGCGGACGAGCAACAGGATCGCGACTTGCAACGCGCCTTGTCAGGCTTGGCAGCGACGCTGGACAGACTCGCTAACAAACAAAGTTAGCCGCCCTGTCGCACGGTACGTTCCCGACTTAGGGGAACGCCATTCCGGGTTTGCAGCAAAATCGGGGGCGCAGAGCCGAGCCGTAGTGAATTGCCGCGAGGCGGGAGATCACTTCTCCGCGGACGAGCCCGAGGGCTGTTGCGCCGATCGCATATATGAAATCGGGGCGTCCTCGTCCCTCTCGAAGGTCACCATTTCCCAAGCATCGCGATCTTCCAGCAAAGCCAACAACAGCTTGTTGTTCAATGCATGGCCCGACTTGAAGCCTTTGAACTCGCCGATCAAGCTGTGTCCGAGCAAATAGAGATCTCCGATAGCGTCGAGAATCTTATGCTTGACGAATTCGTCGGCGTAGCGCAAACCGTCCTCGTTCAACACCTTATCGTCATCGACCACGATCGCATTATCGAGGCTACCGCCAAGGGCCAGGTTATTTTCCCGCAAGAACTCGATATCCTTCATGAAACCGAAGGTTCGCGCCCTGGCCACTTCCTTGACGAACGTGGTGGTGGAAAAATCCATCACGGCGGTCTTCAAGTGGTCGGAAAAGGCCGGATGTTCGAAATCGATGGTGAAGGTCACTTTAAAACCATCGAACGGCTCGAAAGCCGCCCATTTGTCGTTGTCTTCGACGCGGACCGGCTTCTTTATCCTGATATACTGCTTGGGGCATTCCTGCTCCATCACCCCTGCGGACTGCAGCAAAAACACGAACGGCCCGGCGCTGCCGTCCATGATCGGCACCTCGGGCGCGCTGACGTCGATCACCGCATTGTCGATCCCCAATCCCGCGAGAGCGGACAACAAGTGTTCGACGGTCGCGACTTTGGTCCCGTTTTCCACCAACGTGGTAGACAACATCGTTTCGCCGACATTTTCCGGGGTCGCCTTAATCATCACAGGCTCCGGCAAGTCGACGCGACGAAAACGGATACCGCTATCGGGCTCGGCCGGCCGCAAGGTGAGGTAGACCTTGTCGCCGGTATGCAGTCCAACGCCGGTTGCCCGTATCGTATTCTTTAACGTTCGCTGTTTGATCATAAAAAGTGCTGTTTTTAAGGCAAAAGGGCAATTTTATCACAATTTTCCCCAGCAGCGCCGACTGACACCACTCAATCCGCCTGCCGCCTTAAAAATGCCGGAACGTCCAAATAATCGAGATCCATATCGTTTTTCGGTTGTGCCCCGAAGCGCGTTTCCCTGGGCTCCGGGCGGTTTTTCCTGATCACCGTCGGCTTATCCAGCACGTCGTAATTCACCTCGCCGGTAGCTGCTTTTTGCACCAATTTTACCGGTGCCGGAGCCGACACAACCTTATCGCCCATGCCGGTCGCCACGACGGTAACTTTAATGGCTGCCCCCATCTCAGGATTAATCGCGGTACCGATCTTCATATCGGCGTCTTCGGAGGCGAAGGTATGCATGATGCTGCCGATTTCGTCGAACTCGGTCAGATCCATTTCCGCCGCGGTGATGTTGACCAGAATGCCTTTGGCGCCCTGCAAGCTAATGTCCTCCAGCAACGGACAGGCGATGGCTTTTTCCGCCGCTTCCCTGGCCCGGTTGTCGCCTTCGGCGGTCCCCGACCCCATGATCGCGGTTCCCATATTGGTCATTACCGTTTTCACGTCGGCGAAATCGACGTTAATCAGGCCGGGGTGGGTAATCAACTCGGTAATGCCCTGAACAGCATCCAGCAGTACGTCGTTAGCGGCCTTGAATGCGTTGGTCAAAGACAGGTTATTGCCCAAAACCGGCAGCAGCTTCTGGTTGGGAATGATAATCAAAGAATCGACTTGTTTTTCCAGTTCCTTAATGCCCGCTTCGGCCACGGCCTTTTTCTTTTTACCTTCGAACTCGAACGGCTTGGTCACGACTGCTACCGTCAGGATACCCATTTCCTTGGCCGTTTCGGCAATCACCGAAATTGCGCCGGTACCGGTGCCGCCGCCCATACCCGCAGTCAAGAAAATCATGTCCGAGCCTTGGATCTCTTCCTTGATACGTTCCTTGTTTTCCTCGGCTGCCTGTCTGCCGATTTCCGGCTTGGTGCCTGCCCCCAGGCCCTTCGTCAACTCGACCCCCAACTGTATCTTGGTTTCCACCTTCAGCCCTCTAAGCGCTTGAGCATCGGTGTTCGCACAAATAAAGTGAACGCCGTCGATGTTGCTATCGACCATGTGGTCCACCGCGTTGCCGCCCCCGCCACCGACACCGATGACTTTAATGACGGCGTTTTCACTGCACATATCCATCAATTCATATTTCATTGTCATGCCCTCTAACCTTTATTGTTACTTCAAAAATTACCTTGAAACCAATTTTTCATTTTCGCTAACAGGCCGGTGCCCTCATCACTCAACCCTTCGGCTCGTCCTTGGTGTTCCCTGCCGTACATCAACAACCCCACACCCGTAGAA
>JBNLFT010000060.1:0-13934 GCA_050305675.1 Methylococcaceae bacterium | reverse complement strand
CCGCCAATTGTTCAATCCAGTCCGGTACGGTTTCCGGCAGCGACTTCAACCAACTGCGGCGGTTGTCCGCCAGTTGCCGCATGACCTGATCGTATCCGTCCGGAACAAAAACTTCGTCGGTCAGCGTCACGGTTGCCTTTTCGGCCGTTCCCAGCGTTACATGAAACGCTCCGGGCCGGAACAGATCGCCCTTGTCGGGCAAACCGCGCTCCGTTTCCTGCCGGTATTTAAAATTGCGATACCAAACGAAGTCGCGGCGAAACTCCCCGCGATCGCACATAACGCGGTAGCCGCTGGCGTCGGAGAAAGCGAGAACTTCGAAACCGCCTTCGACGTCGTTGACGACCGGCACCCAATTGCCGTAATCGAGGCTGTGGTAATCGCGGTAACTGCAAAGGGGAGCAAGATTCAGCTCGATGTTCGACGACGCCCTAAGGACCTCCAGGGTTACCAGCGTGGTGTTGCTGCCGGGTTGCATGACGACGCGTTTTTCGATTAGCGCGTCGGCGATCGCATAGCGCCATACCGGCAATCCCCGATCGAGCCGGAACGATTCCAGATAGAGCAGTCCGTTCCCCGCTATCGCCCCATCGTCCGCGAACTCGTTGCTGAACAGCGCGAAACGACGACCGAGGTAACTGGCAGTAATATCGAGTTTGGAAACCAGCATTACCCGGTCTGTCGGCGGTCGCAATGCCGCGATCAGCAAACCGTGGTAACACCGGCTGAGCACGTCGGCGACGGTGCCGCAGGCGAAACCGCCGATGCCATTGGTAACCAGCCATTCGTAACCGACAGCCTGCTCGAAACCGGCACAGACCCGGCGTTCCAACTCAGGATGCATCGTTGACATAATCGGCAATGAAAAACGGTGGTTGTGCTTACTACAAATAGGACCGCTGGCCATGTTGGAAACGATCGGCGCCGCCGGCGACTGCACCGATCAGAACGCCGTACACCCAATGGCTCAACAACGCAACCAGAGCCGGTTTGAGGCCGCCGATTTCCGACATAAAGAACCCGGCCCCGACCACCGGCATGATGATCGTCAGCGCCAACAGCCATAATAAAGTCCCAAACAACAATCCTTTTACCCATGGCGAGCCCGGCAACAAGCGATAGGCAAGCAGCGCATACAACAGTGGAAAAAACAGAATTCCCAGCATGACATGTATCGTCATACCCAGTACGTAAATACCCTCCACCATGCTCCCCAGCATGGCAGCGATATCCATCGGGCTCTCGATCAACAATGGCGCCGCGAGCCGCATGAGCAATGTCATCAGCAGCATGCCAGCGATACCGCCGACCAATGTTTTGCCAATATTCGGTTTCATGACGTCTGCCTCCCCGAGCGCATCGAATGAGATAATGATTGTATTGACATTTTTCCTTAGTCTTTCCGGCGTCGACATCCTTACAAAACAAACGTGATTTACAAGAAAAAATTTCGCCCGGCTTGACAGACCCCACTACATGGGAATACGTCACCGGTTCGTTAAGATTCGGCGCCTTCGATAACGAGCTTCAGAAGCATTGCTCCGAGGCGGGGAAACGACGCGGTTGTCGACTCTTCGCCATTCAACAGCTTACCTTCGACCCATCTTGGCGGCGGACATTAGACTAGGAAATAGGCGGCATCACCGGCGCGCCAAGAAGTACGGATGCATTGACCGTTGAATGGAGGCTCTCGAAATAAATCAATATTCGAATTGGACCGAGCGATGCTCGAAATCGGTAATAAAAACCGCTGCGTTGCCAGTTGAATTCGAAAATACCTGCGCGAGAGTGCTGAAAAGATTATCCGTCGACACAGGTTCAAGCCACTAATCTTCGGAGGCGGACAAGGGCCTTTGCTGTTCGAGGTGCTATTTTGCTGCCGTTACGAGTCGGCCTCAAGAATGTCGGGGGCAACGAGGGAGTTTCCGGTTTGCGCAGTGGACCGGCAGGCGTAAGAATCGGCCGCATGAACCAGATTCTTAATAAACTCGCGGAACCAGGCATGGCCGGGATCGGCGCTGTCAGCATCGCGCCAATACAGATTGAAGGTCATTTGGTCGGACAGGCTGTCGAGTCTATGAAAATTTAATGCCAATTGCTTCTGGAAAAACCGAACCACCGACAACGGCGCCACGGCAACCATGTCGGTGGCCGAAACCATTTGGAATGCGCATTGCAAAGTCGATAGGGTAAGCCGGGAAGGACGAAAATTGGGGTGCTTCTTGATTTCGTTTATAACGGGATTGAAATCGTCGAATTCGCTTCCGAAACTGATGAAATTTAGTTTCGCTGCTGCACCGACGTCCAGGCGTTCCGGCAACGAAGAATGATTCGGCCCTGAAATCAACACCAGCGAATCGACGACGATCGGTTCTTTGCAGATTCCTTTCTCGACCTGGCAGTCGGGAAACACGACCAAGTCGAACTTGGCGTTCCGAAGGAAATCGTTGAACCCCGACTTCGGAAAGGCCTCATGAACGACATTGATGTTCGGCGCGGTTTGTTGCAAATGGTGGATAACTTTAGGAAACAGTACGTATTCGCCGTAATTGGTGGTCGCAATGCGGAAGGTCCGGTCGGAATCGGCGGGATCGAACGTGATCTGTTGGGTCAAACTGGACTTTATTTTTTGCAGACACGACTTGATGTCCAGATACAAATTTTCGGCCTGGACGGTCGGCGTGATATTGCGGCTATTTTTAACGAACAGCGTCAGATTCAGCGTGTTGTTCAAGCGAGTGATGGCATTACTGACCGCCGGCTGGGAGAGATGGAGTTCCTCAGCGGCCTTGGTAATGCTCCGACATTCGTAGACAACCACGAAGATATGCAAGAGATTCAAATCGATGTTACGTATGTTCATTGGTCACGCGCGACTTACCCAAAATTAATGTACTTTTAATTGTAGAGTATAATAATTCTTATTTGCTAAGATATGACAAATTTCACAGCTCGGCCTGCCATTTATCCTTTATAGTCTGCCAAGCACGTTCCGAGCGCATGAGGACCCGCCTCGCAGACCCGGCCATCGCCGTCGCGGCGGGACGGCGGCCTTAATCAATTCGAAGCGCTCACCGACAATAATTTTGCAGACTGTTACCCATTTTTGCGCCCGAAAACGATAATGCCCACAACACTCGTTTTTCTCAAATACCGCGGCTAGCAAGGGTTTCCCTCGCTATCAAGCGAACATATTCGGTTCACGAATAATTTACATTCATATTCTAAAATATTCACCTTAAAAATTTTCGGCTAAGGTATCTCTAACTTAATTTTTATTTAAGGATACTGTGTTAGCCGAAATTTAGCTATCAGCGATCAATCAACCGATTCAGTGCTACGCGCAAAGTGCGGTCGACGTTCGTTTCGACTTTCGAATCGGTAAGTTTCCATGATTCTTTCTGTCACCAGCGGTCGGCTTATGCCGGTCCCTAAAGTTTTGCGCCTTTTTGAACATAAAACCGAGGTTCAGCGTTATTTAGCCCGGAAATTTAAGTTTTTTTACATAAGTGGGAAGGTAGAGGATGTTAAAAAAAAGAAGACAACTATTGAAGGCGGGAGCGGCAACTTTAACCGTCCCGGCCGTTTTCGGGGGGACCATGCTGTCGCGCACCGCCCAAGCTCAACTGTGCCGCCCTACGGGGATCAGAAGCCCGGGCACCGAGCCGGACAGTCCGCCGGTGACGCCGTACACCGAACCGCTGTTCGTTCCCGGCGCCTTACAACCGATTAATCCGGCGCAACTGACGACGCCGCCCGACCCAAACCGCCATCAACGTTTCGACGAGTTTCAACCGCAGAAATTTTACGAGCAGCGGATCACCGAGGGCGTGTGGAATTATCATTCGCAACTATCCGCGCTGACTCCGGCACAGGCCGGAGCGCCTGCGGGAACAGGCTCGCTGGCTTGGTTATACAACGGTAGTACGCCTGGGGAGACTCTGGTCGCCCGTTACGGCGAACCGGTATTCGTTAGACGCCACAATTTGTTGCCGACCGCCGACCAGGTACAAATGCCGATCGGTTATCCGGCCATCTCCACCCACCTGCACAATGCCCACACCGCGTCGGAAAGCGACGGCTATCCGATGGATTTCGCCGTACCGGGCCAGTTTTGGGACCACCATTACGCGATGATGTACGCCCGCAACGATCCGAACGAGGCATTGGCGAGCCTGTGGTACCACGACCATATGATCGATTTTACGGCGACCAACGTGTATGCCGGTTTGTCCGGAATGGCAATCTTTTACGATCACCTCGATACCGGCAACGAAAACGACAACCACCACGACGCACTACGCCTGCCGGGCAACATGCAATTCGGCGGCAGCGGCGGCTATGCGAACGGTTACGATATTTCGTTGATCCTGCACGACGTGCGTTTCGACCAGAACGGCAACCCGACCTACAACGTGTTCGATACCGACGGCCATCTGGGCGACCTGATCACCGTTAATCGCAAGGTCATGCCTTTCATGTATGTGGAGCGCCGGAAATACCGTTTCCGGATTTACGACGGCGGCCCTTCCAGGTTCTACGAACTGGGGCTGAGCGACAACAGCAACTTCTTCATTATTTCCAACGACGGCAACCTGCTCGAGGAACCGGTCGACGCAACCAGCATCATCATCGGCCCGGCCAACCGGCAAGACGTCATCATCGACTTCTCCCGATACAGCCCCGGCGCCACTGTCGAATTGCTGAATCTGATGGAGCAAATCAACGGCCAAGGCCCCACCGGACGCAGATTGGAAGGCGACGACCGCATGAAGGTCATGCAGTTCCGGATTATCGACAGCAACGTCGAGGACAACAGCCGGATTCCCGATTTCTTGCGCAAACTGCCGCCGATCAACCTCAACGAAGTCGTCGCCGAACGCGAATGGGTGTTCGACCACGACATGGGATTGTGGACGGTCAACGGCAATTTCATGGATCCGACCGTGGTATCGGCCGCGCCCAAGCAAGGTACGGCGGAAATCTGGCATTTCCACAATGCCGGCAGTTCATGGGCCCACCCCTGCCACGTCCACTTCGAGGAATTCCAGGTTCTGGAATGGAACGGCAAAAAACCCACCGGCGTACTGCGCTCCAGAAAGGACGTCGCGACGCTGGGGCCGAACGATCATGTCAAAGTGTTTTACCGTTTCGACGATTTCGTCGGGCGCTATGTAATCCACTGCCACAACAACGTGCACGAAGACAACGCGATGATGGCGCGTTGGGACGTCACTCCGGGCTAACGCAGGCAAAAGCAATGACGTATACACATATTTTGAATTCAAGGAGTCAATCATGAAAAGTAGAAGAGCATTTCTTGCGTCTGCCGCTTTGGCCATGCCCGCCGCGGCCGTCGCGGCGACCGGGTCCAAAGCGTTGGAAAGCAACCCGGCCTACAAAGCCTGCCCCCGGGCAACCGGCGGGCCGACAGCCTACCGCTTCCCGCGGGTCATCGTTCAGGACCAGCACAAACAGAAAGCCTGGTTTTACGAAGAGCTGATCGACAACAAACTGGTCCTGGTCAACTTCACGTCGGTGAAAGGCGAACAGCATTATCCGATTCTGGACAACCTGGTCAAAGTTCAGGCGATGTTGGAAGACCGTCTCAATAAAGACGTATTTATGTATACGGTGACGACGGCACCGCACCAAGATACGCCAGACAGTTTAAAACAGCTGGCCGATGCCCACGGCGCCAAATGGCGTTTCCTGACCGGGCAACCCGACGACGTCCACGAAATCTTGGGTGCCTTCGGCGTCCACGGTTTGATCAACGGCATCGCCTGGGTCGGCAACGAACAAACCGGCCGTTGGCTATCCAAAGCCAGCCGCCAGCATCCGCTCTATATCGCGGAAGCGGTCGCCCGGCTGAGTACCGGGAAACACCACAAACCGTTCCTAGTCGATATGCACAGCGTGTAAGGTGAACCATGATGAAACAGATAATTAAGAAACAACTCGCCGGCGCATCCGGGCTGGCATTAGGCTTGACTCTTGCGTCGGCCGCGATGGCCGACATTACCGGCCATCCGGGTCCTCAACCGAGGCCCGGACCTTCCGCGCAAACGATGTCGGACGACGGCATGACGACCATCGTCAACACCCCGGAAGGCCATTTTCCGCCTCAAGACCCGTTCGCCGAGCCGCCGGGCAGCAACTTTTTGATGACCGTCTATCAAAACATGCACGATTTCAACGGCGACGAGATGCCGAATACGCTGCCGTCAACGCCGGACGGACGTTACAACCTGCACGACGGACCGGTATTGACGGAGGCGATCAATCAAACCAATCCGTCCGAAGACCTGGACATGGTGATCGACCATCTGGAACATATTGCGAAGATCAAGCACCATCAGCACGACGAGAACGACGATCACGAGCACGGGAAAAAACACCACGACGATCATGGCTCGCATAAAAGAGGCCAGATAAACCACGCCATGGTGCAAACCGCAATCGACATCCTGGAAGGCAATCCGGTCGCCGACCGGGCGTACAGCGGCTTTCCGATGTTGCATTACAACGGCCCGAACAAAATCAAAAAGGTAATGCCGATCTGCCAGGCCGGACCGTGCAACGACCCGCTGACCCCCGACGATGTCGTGATCGGCGGTAACGTCGACGTGGAAATGATTTTCTGGGACCAGCATATCGAAGCCGACACCGCGTTCATCGACCCTTCCGCGGTTCAGGAAGTGCCGTGGACGGTTACCTACCACGTCAACATCCTGCACGGCGGCATGGAGGATTTCTCGCCGATGGTGATGTACTTCGACCAAACTCCGGAGCATACCAGGGGACCCTTCCACGTCTCGATGGACCAAAGTTACTTTCCGATGCTTAAGGAAGGGACGCGTTATACCGTTAAGATCAAGGAGTCCAAGGGCAAGTATTACAACCTGACCTATACCTGGGGCTGGCGCATCCATCCGCCGCGCGTGCAAGTAACCGAAAACGCGCTGAAAATGACGCCGGACGGCACCACCCTGCCGCAACACGAAATCAACGTGTTCGGCGTGGATCCACGGGGCAGCGAGGCCAACAAGCTGGCGGCGATCGCCATGATCGGCGAGCTTTCCCCGGCCAAGCGCATGTGGAATACTCTCCGTACGATCAGGGATTCCGACCTGGAGCGAGACGAATTGAAACACGCGGTTATGGATCTGCGCGCCGCTTATCTGGACTGGATGGACCGGACCAAATTGCCGACGGGCGTGGAAGCCGATCCGAATGCAACCATCACCTTGTTCTACGTCAACAACACCATCTACGGCAGCCGTCAAGGGCTGACCGGTGAAGGCAGCGGCCAGGGCGCGGCGAGTTTCAAGGGTATTTGCAACGGCTGCGCTCTCGACTGGCATTTGCGTCCCTACAACTTCAAGGTGACCCTGTTCAACGGCGATCATTTTCCACACGGCTACATGAACGTCGACTTCGGCGGCTCGCGCGGCTGGGAAAACCAATTCCAGTTCACCGATCCGACCACCGCGTTGGCGGCGCATCCGCATACCGATCCGACCGTGATCGAGGGCAGCGAAACGACGATCGTCGACCACGTGCTGCTTGACACCACCGTCAATCCGGCGAAACAAGCGTTGGCCGTGGACCCCGTGACGGGGGAGTATATCGTCACCAACGATAAAATCTTCCCGATGAATACCGGCGGTACGGAGGAATTTCTGGAACAATCACCGCGCGATCCGGATATCAACGCCGATCCGCAACTGGGTTCCGGCTGTTTCTTCACCTTCGGCCGCAACCACGCCTGGCCGAATGCCGGCGGACCGTGGGGCGGGATCATGGTGCCTCCGGTCGCTGCGGACGGCACGCCGGGCATGCACAAGGTCGATATTACTTATAATTTCGAACCGAGCCGGCGCCTGCGGATCTACCAATTCGATCCACTGCACCATGACGTAGCGGTATACTCGTTACACTAACGGTAAGCTGTCCCCGAAACGATCCTCTCGCCTTCAGCGGGAGGATCTTTTTGTATATAGAGCTTGGATTTTTTTTACCCCATTCAGGCGGGTATCGTCTAATTTCAACAAGTTAAAACAGGTGCCGACCGGACATAGCCTACCGCCTCGAAATTCCGTACTTTCCACCACTTTGAGCCGTAACAATAAAGCCCTCCGTTCGACGCTACTGATGCTGTCGATCGTTTCCCAGGCGACCGCCGCCGACGGTTTTCGCTTCGCTTCATCCGACATCTGTTGGCCGAGCACTGCAGACACGGAGACCGGGCTTCTGCCCGCCAGGGACTCCGCCGAGGCAGACAAACACCGACCCTACGGCTACGGTTTCCGAGTGCTCGAGCGTTATCCCCACGACACGACGGCCTTTACCCAAGGCTTGACGCTATATCAGGGACGCTTGTTCGAAAGCACCGGCCAATGGGGAAGCTCCAGCTTGCGCGAGCTCGCTCTCCAGCGGGGAACGGTGATCCGGCAGGCCTTGTTATCCCCCTACCATTTCGGTGAAGGATTGACGGCGGCGAACGGCCGCTTGGTTCAATTGACATGGAAATCCGGGGAAGGCTTGATCTACGATCCGGATACGCTGGAAACGGTCGGCCGTTTCCATTATCCGGGCGAAGGCTGGGGCATTGCCGCCGTCGGCCGCCAGCTAGTCGCCAGCGACGGCACGGCGCAACTGCGCTTTCTGGACCCTGAGACTTTCGCGGAGCTTCGTCGCGTGACGGTAAAACAAGGTACGATCAGCATTAGCGGGTTAAATGAACTAGAATTCGCAGAGGGAAGTATTTTCGCCAACGTCTGGCCGGGCGACTGCATTGCCGAAATCGACCCGACCAGCGGTCGGGTGTTGGGCTGGTTGAATTTGACCGGCTTGTTACCGCAGCGGGACAAGATGTCGGCGCAATCGGTATTGAACGGCATCGCCTACGACGCGGATACAAAATCCTGGCTGGTGACCGGCAAGAACTGGCCCTACCTTTTTCGAATTGCTATACAAAGGACATCACCTCCATAACCCATGGCGTTATCCAAGCAAATTATTGCCATCGCGCTGGCGGCCGGCCTGTCCGGATTCGTTGCGGGCTATTACGGCAACGGCCGTAAGGAAGATGCGGGACCGACGGCACAACCGCATTCCCCGGATCGAGCGGCTGGTCCGCTGGCCACGACCGAATATTACATGTGCCCGATGCATCCCGAGATCGTTTCCCACGATCCCGGAAATTGCCCGATTTGCGGCATGGAATTGGTTAAAAAAACCGGCCTTCACGGAGCGGCGCACAATCACGACCACGATACCCTACCGGCGGTGAATTTATCGTCGAGCGTGGTGCACAACCTGGGTATCCGCACCGCGCAAGCCGAGATTGGCGAACTACAACGGCACATCGAAACCATCGGCAAGATTACCCGCGTCGATCAATCGGCCAAACGCATTATCACGCCTCCGCTTAACGGCCAGTTGTCCTATATCGCGGATAAATACGAAGGCGACGAGGTCGCACAGGGTGAATTGTTGTTCAGCGTGACGTCGCCAGAACTATTCGAGATGCAGCGCCGCTACCAGGAGTCTGCGTCGGCCGGCGACCAGGATTCCGCCAGCGAGCTGTTCGCCGAGCTTGGCCGGCAAGGTCTGAGTCCGGAACAGCTTGCCCTGCTGCAGGCCGGGGTGCCGCCGCAGCTGCCGGTCGAAGTTTACGCTCAGGAGGACGGTTTCATATTCGCTCGCCGCGGGCGAACCGGCGAGAGCGTCCGCACCGGTTTTACCGTATTCAACCTGGGCGGCAGTTATCGGCTGGTGGAGGTCACTGCCGAAATTTTCGAACGCCAGTGGGGCTGGGTCGAGGAGGGCCAACCGGCGCGGATGTCGGTGCGCGGATTGCCGGGGGTATATTTCGAGGGCCAGGTGGTCCGGGTCGAACCGCCGGTCGGCTATACCACCCGCTCGCTGGAGGTGCTGCTGAAGTTTAAAACCGACCACCGCGGACTGTCGCAAAGTATGTTCGCCCACGTCGAAATCCTCGGCAAGGCGCGCCGCAATGTCCTTATGGTCCCGGCCGATTCGGTCATCCGGACCGGCGGCGGCGACCGCATCGTGGTCGTGCGGCCGGACGGGCTCTATCAGCCGGTCCCGGTGGTCGCGGGCGAGGAATCGGCCGGCTCGGTCGAGATCCGTTCCGGACTCGCCGAGGGGGCGACCGTCGTCGCTTCGGGGCAGTTTCTAATCGATTCGGAAAGCAACTTGCAAGCGGAATGGCGGCGGATGACGCCGCCCTTTCCCCAGCAAGACGCGAACTAAGGGTAAGCCATGATCGCCGCTTTGATCCGTTGGTCGGTAAGTCATCGCCTGCTGGTGCTGCTGGCCGCAGCGCTGCTGGGAATCTGGGGCGTATACGCGGCCAGGACGATGCCGTTGGATGCGCTGCCGGACCTGTCTGACGTTCAGGTCGTGATTCATACCTCCTACGCCGGCCAAGTACCCCAGATCGTCGAGGACCAGGTCACCTACCCCTTATCCACCGCCATGTTGTCGGTACCGGGAGCCACGGCGGTGCGCGGCTATTCGTTTTTCGGCGACTCCTTCGTCTACGTGATCTTTTCCGACGACACCGATTTATATTGGGCGCGCTCCAGGGTTTTGGAATATTTAAGCCAGGTTTCGGACCAGTTGCCTAAAGGCGCCCGTCCCAAACTGGGCCCAGACGCCACCGGATTGGGCTGGATTTACGAGTATGCGCTGGTAGACCGATCGAGCACTCACGACCTGGCCGAGTTAAGATCGCTGCAGGACTGGTTTTTGAAATACGAGCTGCAGACCGTGCCGGGCGTTTCCGAAATCGCGACCGTCGGCGGGATGGTGAAACAATACCAGGTCGAGATCGACCCGGACAAACTGCGCGGTTATTATTTGACGCTGGCCAACGTGCGCCGGGCCGTTGCCGAATCGAACCAAGAGATCAGCGGTTCCGCGCTGGAACTGTCGGAAGCCGAGTATCTGGTCAGATTAAAAGGCTATATCGGCGGCATCGACGACGTCGGCCTGATCAGCGTGCCGACGTTGAAGCGGCGGCTGTCGATCTCTTCGGTATTGCTGGACGACGTCGCCCGCAGCATCCATTTGGGCCCGGCCCCGCGCCGCGGCGTGGCCGACCTCGACGGCGAGGGCGAAGTGGTCGGCGGAATCGTCGTCATGCGCTCCGGAGAAAACGCCCTGGCCACGATCCAGGCAGTGCGCGCCAAGATAGCGAGTTTGAAGCGCAGCCTGCCCCAAGGGGTCGAACTGGTCGAGACCTATAACCGGGCCTCGTTGATCGAGCGCGCGGTCGGCACCCTGAACCAGCGACTGTTGGAGGAAATGATCGTCGTGGTTCTGGTGTGCGCGCTGTTTTTATATCATCTGCGCTCGTCGATGGTCATTCTGGTCAGCCTGCCGATCGGCATCCTGAGCGCCTTCATCGTGATGCGGTTGCAGGGCATCAACGCCAACATCATGTCGCTGGGCGGCGTCGCGATCGCGATCGGCGCCATGGTCGACGCGGCGGTGGTAATGATCGAAAACGTGCACAAGCACATCGAGTGTTCGCACGAAGACGGCCGCGGGCGGTTACAGGCGATTCAGGACGCCAGCGTGGAAGTCGGGGCGCCGCTGTTCTTTTCGCTGTTGATCATCACCTTGAGCTTCCTGCCGATATTGGCTTTGGAGGGGCAGGAGGCGAAGCTGTTCGCGCCGCTGGCCTATACCAAAACCTATGCGATGGCCGCCGCGGCCGGCTTGTCGGTCACCTTGGTGCCGGCGTTGATGGCGTGCTGCATCAAAGGCAAACTGTGCCGGGAAAACGATAATCCGTTAAATCGCGGCTTGATCGCCGTGTACCGGCCGCTGATCGGAGCCGTGCTGCGCCGTCCCGGGATAACCATCAGCGTCATTGTGCTGCTGGTGGCGTCGGCCTGGTGGCCATTGAGCCATTTGGGCAGCGAGTTCATGCCGGAAATGGACGAAGGCGACTTGTTGTATATGCCGACCACCCTGCCCTCGATTTCGATCGGCAAGGTGCGCGAACTGCTGCAACAAACCGACCGCTTGATTAAAACGGTACCCGAGGTCGAGCGGGTATTCGGCAAAGCCGGGCGCGCCGACAGCGCAACCGACCCGGCGCCGTTGACGATGCTGGAAACGTTGGTCAAATTGAAGCCTCGGGAGCAGTGGCGCCCGGGCATGACGCTGGACGGCTTGAAACAGGAACTAGACCGGCGACTGCAAATTCCCAGCCTGCGCAATGCGTGGCTGATGCCGATCCGGGCCCGGATCGACATGCAATCGACCGGTATCAATACGCCGGTTGGAATCAAAATCACCGGTCCCGACATCGACCGGATTCAGAGTCTGGGACAACGGATCGAGACCGTACTGTACGACGTGCCCGGCACCAAGACGGTTTATTCCGAACGATCCGCCGGAGCCCGCTACATCGATATCGACATCGACCGTCACGCCATCGCGCACTACGGGCTGAGCATCGACGAAGTCGAGGAGGCGGCCAATATCGCGATCGGCGGCGCCGACGTGACCTACACCGTGGAAGGACGCGAAAGGTATCCGGTCAACCTGCGGTACCCGCGAGAGTTGCGCGATTCGGTCACCAAGCTGAAGGAATTGCCTATCGTCGCCACCGAGGACACTTTCATCCAATTGCAGGATATCGCCGAGGTCCGGCTGGTTAACGGACCGCCGGTGATCAAGAGCGAAAACGCGCGCATCAACGGCTGGGTCTACATCACCACCGATGGCCGCGACATCGGATCCTATGTCGAGGACGCGAAAGCCGCGTTAAGCCGGGAATTGCCGTTGCCGCAGGGCTATACGCTAAGCTGGGCTGGACAATACGTTTATCTGCAGCGAATGGAGGAGCGCATGAGCGTTATCGTTCCCATCGCGTTGCTGGTCATTGCGGCGCTGCTTTACCTGTGTTTCCAGGGTTTCGTCGAAACGCTGATGGTCATGGTCGCGATACCGCTGGCGTTGATCGGCGGAATCTGGTTTTTGTGGTTGCTGGATTTCCACTTGTCCGTCGCCTCGGCGGTGGGGTTCATCGCCCTCGCCGGCGTCGCGACCGAGTTTGGCGTCGTCATGCTGATCTATTTACGGGAAGCTGTGCGCAGCGAATCGCCGGCCAGCGAAGCCGGCTTGCGGGCGGCGGTGATCAAAGGCGCCGCGCAACGCGTGCGTCCCAAGGCGATGACGGCCGCGGTGATCATCGCAGGCCTGCTGCCCATCCTGCTTGGAAGCGGTGCCGGCTCGGAAGCGATGCAACGGATCGCCGCACCGATGATCGGAGGCATGGTCACCGCACCGCTGGTTTCGATGCTTTTGCTTCCCTTGCTATATTTCCTATGGTGCAAAAAACAACTTACCACAACAAACAAGAAGGTTTGACGTAATGAAGATAAGCTTATCCCGCCCGATCGTTTTGGCTCAGGCACTGTGTTTGCTGGTTTTGTTGCCGGCATGCGTCAGTCAACCGGCGCGCCAGGAAAAACCTGCTTTTCAGGAAGGACTGCATTATAAAAAATTACAACCCGCGCAACCGACCGCCAGCAACGACGGCAGGATCGAAATTGTCGAGGTGTTTTTATACGCCTGTCCGCATTGCCACGCGCTGGATCCCAAAATCAGCCGGTGGCTGGCCGACAAACAAGACATCGTCGCGTTCCGACGCATGCCGGCGATACTCGGCCCCGGCTGGATACTTCAGGCCAAGGCCTATTACGTCGCCGAAAAACTGGGCATCCTGGACACCATTCATCCTGCACTAATGAAAGCCATCCATGAAGACGGCAAGCAATATCACAACGACTACTCGCTGATGGAGTTTTTCATCGGCCAGGGGGTGTCGCAACAAGACTTCATCGAGGCGGCCAATTCGCCGGAAGTGGCCGAGAATTTGAGCC
>JBNLFT010000059.1:0-14099 GCA_050305675.1 Methylococcaceae bacterium | reverse complement strand
GGAATAGCTAACAGGCAACGCGCTCATAGAGTTCGAAATGTTGGTGAATTTTGAGCGTTTCAAGACGAATCCAGCTTGCACGTTTATATTGAGGTTTTCGAGTATCACCCGGATGTGATTCGTAATCCTCTTCAATTGTGGAAATTAGCCGGCATCGACAACGGTCATGGGCAAAACCGATCGTTCGCTTCGACAAACGTTGTAGTCTTCTAATTGCATCCGGTTTATCGACTATAAACTTGAGATTTTTTTCATCTGCAATAACCTTCGTAGTTGGTTTATCCATCTGGTGAAAAAATGATTAAGACATTTCTGCTAATACTAATTTGTTGCTAGTTTCGTCGGTTGATGGTGGGAATCGGGCTATTGAACGCTCCTGTTCTAAACACCGGCCAGGCTCGGAGGAGTCGAACACGCTATCGGTACGATACTTGTTTAACAGGGTGCTGTTTGCTAGCCCGATTGATCATCTTTCCCGCATAAACGATTTGGAGCGAGTCTCCAAGCTTGGCACAAGGTTGATGTACCGCACGGGATTCCTATTCCGTCTCGTTGTTGCTTGATTGCAAAACTCGACCCTGGTGCCCGAGACGAACTGTCCCCCTGCACCAACGATTCCGATTTCTTCCTTAGCCTAGGATACGCTCGTAAGTTTTTTTGTCGGCTTGATAACATGCGCAGGAAGCGGCTTCCAGGCCGGAGCGGTCGATTATCGTGATGTTTCCGCGACGGTAGCGGATGAGTCTTTTACTCTGAAGCGAACCCGCCGCTTTGGTAATACCAACGCGCCGTACCCCGAGCATTGTGGACAGAAATACGTGGGTAACATAAAAGTTGTCCGAAAGCGCCCGGTCGTGAGTCATCAACAACCAGCGGGCGAGGCGCGCCTCCACTACGTGGTAGTGAGCGCATGCGGTCCTTTGCGCGAGTTGGCTTATCGACACGTAAAGGTAACGCTGCAACGTACGCTGCAGCGCGGGACATCGTTCAAGTTCACGAAAAAAGGATGGCGTCGGTATGCGCAGCGCTAGCCCGGCCCCTTGAACCACTGCCTGAAATGGCGCGACGTCGATTCCTTGCGTGAGGGTTATTCCGAGCATGCCTTCATTGCCGACTAATCCGACTTCCAAGCCGGCGTCACCATTGCCGGGCGTCACCAGGCAAATATAGCTTTCGGTCGGAAAGTAAACGTGAGGAATAAGTTCTCCGGGCCGATAGAGTACTTCGTTATAAACGAGCTCGATTTGTTCGCATTTCGCGAGCAACAGATCATAATCCGTGTGGGGTAACGCCGTGAGCAGGCGATTGGCGGCGGGAATAGCCCGGTTAATAAACAAATACACTCTCCGGCGATATTGGCAGGGTCGAAAGACACGATCAATCTGGGATAATACCGATCATTCCTACGATGGTTGCCAGAGAAAAAAAGTCATCTGCGATGCAGGATAGGCTAGCGAAGAAGGACTCCGCCGTCTGTATGTTAACGCACATATCCCGCAGCAAGCCTTGAGGTTTTTTATAAAGCTGACTCTTACCAGAGGGAGTTCGCAACTCATCGTTAAGCTGCGGCGTTGTAGCTCGATGTAGGCATGAATGGAATGTGCCGATCCTTGATTGTTATACGACCTAGTCTTGCCGCCTTACCTTGAGTCATATTGGTTAACCGAACCGTTATATGTTCCCTACCGTACAGACGGCGGACGAAGGCTGCGATATTGTGTTTAACAGCATATGATGCAAAGTCCCAAGGCACACATTCTCCAGCAGCGTGCCAAGGCGAGTCATTATGCGCTTTCAATCAATAATTCACCGAGGAAATATATGAAAATCAATTACTTTTTAATGGGATTGCTATTGTTTACGCTATCAATGGAGGCGAATGCCGTAGGCAGCCCGTTAGACGAAGACTTTACCAATCTGATTGGCTTATCCAATAATGCGATCGAGGTGGGTAAGACAGGCGATGCCCAAGCTTTTCTCGACAGCGTCAAGGAAGCTAGAAAGGCGTTGGGTGTACAAAGCGAAGAAGGCAGCTCTATTGGCCTGCAACGCGCTAATTCCAGGCTAAAACGCGCCGAAAAGGCAGCCAAAGCCGGTGATTTGGAAAAAGGCATTGCCGCCGTCGAGCAAGCCATAGTGGTTATGAAACGAAAGAAATAACGTAATATTCCTACCTAGTTTTAGCTTACGGGGAGTGAGTTGGTGTTTGTCAGCCTAGCTGTTGAAGACAGCCCGACAAACACCAACCCACTCCCTTTTTATTGGCATCGATTGGTCTGAATCAACCGGCAAGTAACCGTCGCCGGTTATCTCTTCTTCCCAACCATTTTCAATCCCTCCAGAGCAATCCTTCGCTCTCCGATTTTATTGTTCCCGTTCCTTGGTGAACTACGCGCCAGTCTAGCCCGGATATTTCATGAAGGGAATGGAATTTCTGGAAAATCGGGCGAAGAAGGTTGGACAAACATTACGAATGCCATAGCCAGCTCTGGCTTGAGTGATTTTGTTCAAGATTCAAAGTCCGATTGATCAGAAAACTATTCAGGCACAAACTGTACCCAATAAACTTGAGTCATATGAACCCTAAGTCATTGGCTTTACATGCGTATTTCAAATAGTAAGGCCGCCTTTGTGAAATATCCGGGCTAGGACAGCGCTTGTCCCGTCGTTAACGGGTCAACACAGAAGGAAGCAGGCGCTCGAACTCCGTTTTGACCACTTGGTAGCACTCGCAGACTCGTGCTTCCAATCCGGGCCGATTCAGTATTGTGATTCGGCCTCGGCAATAGTCAATCAACCCCGCTTTCTGTAACTTTATGGCGGCTTCAGTGACGCCTTCGCGGCGCACGCCAAGCATATTGGCGATCAATTCCTGGGTCATGGCGATCTCGTTCGATGGTATCCGGTCGAGGCTGAGCAGCAGCCAGCGACAAAGTTGCTGGTCCACCGAATGATGACGATTGCAGACCGCCGTTTGTGCCATTTGGGTGATCAGCGCCTGGGTATATCGTAGTAATAAATTATTCAGTGCGCCGGCACGGCGTCCCCCGGAGCGGTCGAATTCCTCCATGAGCAAATGCTTTCGCAGTCGGTAGGCAAGGCCCGCGCTTTGCACAACGGCCCGGTTCGGCATGGTATCGCCGCCCATGAACAGGGCGACACCAATCATACCATCGTTACCGACCACGGCGATTTCGGCTGACGCGCCATTCTCCATGACGTAAAGCAACGATATGATACTGGTTGTCGGGAAGTAGGCATAACTCAATTCGTCCCCCGACTCGTAGATGACCTCCCCGAGCGGTAGCTCCAGCTCTTCCAGATAAACGATAAGACGTTCGTAGACGGCTGAGGGAAGGGCGTTGAGAAGATGGTTTTGTCGAGGAGTACGTGAGTCGGCCATAAGCGCTATCTATCTGTGAATAATCGGGGGAACATAGGGGCGGGGGTTCTCTTAAGTTTTCCCAGCAACTGGTCAGCCTCTTTTCGCATAACCGATTCTTCTGTTTAACGTCGCCTCGATTTGCGACTTAAACCGGTCATGTGCCAATGGTGTTCCCGTTTGCCAAGCAGTTCTTATTTCTTGGGTAATATCATCCGCCATATGGGCCGAAAATAGTTTACCGTAAGCCGCGGCTCTTGTTTTTGCATCTAAGCCCAATTAATTGTAAAGCAAACGAGTCGTTAATGACCCGTCCGGTTATCTCATCGCATTAAAACCATAACTGGACCAAGGACACTCGGCAGCATTTTTCACCATTCAAGTCAGAACCGGATTTGATTCAATGTACCGTGCAGGCTAACAAATATGTCTCCTCTTGAACAAGGTTGCTCTTATAACGTCCTTCCCATAACGTGCCTGAACGTGCGTAGCTCTGATTGAAATGGGGGGCGTATCGTGGTCCAACATATTACATCAGGCGGCTTTGCGGGTTTTCTGCGCTTGGAGTGATCGGCAATTGAACATGATTGGTCAGCAGAACATAAGCGTGGAGTCGGTCGTGATATTTGGTCAAAGGACGTTTAAGGCAACCGAGATAAGCCGCGTAGTTGCTTTCGCCAAGGAAAATCGGATCACGATTATTGCCCCTTTGTACAATGTGATCCGGGAGTCCAGGCAAATAAAACCGCGGCTTTCGCGGCATTCCTACGTCCTTTTTGTTTCTTAGAGCCGTTAGAATCACGGGACTTTGCGACCCTTTGTAGGGCTCCGACCTTCTTTTTTCGGCGGCCGCGGCGAGCCAGGTATTGCGGTTGTTGAAACCATCAGTCGCTGATTACTTGAGACGTCCCAGTCTTTTGCCCTCCGGGCCAGCAAGAAGTTGTTCCAATCCATTCCCTTTGGCTTGCTGTCGGGTGCTTCCGTGCCAGGGTGTTGAGTGAGGCGGTGACGTTAGCTTATATCAACCACCTTGATCCAGATGGGTGACGGGGCGGATGATTCACCCGACACCCGAGAAGAGAAAAAATGGGCGCGAATTCGATGCAACCGATGTTTTTTTAAGATCCTGAGTTGAGTTTTTTCGGCAGAGAATTTTTGGCTTGTTGACACCGGCCGGCTAATGGGTGAGCCCTTTTTTCTTGCTATAAACGAAATTGTGATCATAATTTGCTGAATTAGACGGCCTGTCCCTATGGACCGGCGGGTTAACCGGTAGTCCTGTTTTATCGGCGGGGCTGCCAAGAGCAATGGTTGCCCTGCAATGTTTGCTATTTGATTTAGCCGGGGCCCTAAGAACAAGCTTTTGCACAAATGACTGCACCGACATCAGTTTGGACTTTGCGGTTTGGTGCTCGGCTCGTTACACTGACTGTAACATAATGTCTTTTAACGGATTAAAACAGCCAGCGGCACTGTTTTTAGTTTCCACCGACGACGTCGGACAGAGTTTTTGAAAGAAACTATTCCGATGTGGCGACCACGGTATTTTCGCGACTACGTAGAATAATTAAAATTCTGAACCCAAATGGGTGTATAGTAGAATCTATTACATGATCTGGCGGAGATCATTGAAGCTAGTTTAATAGTACACCGCTCGTAAAGCCATCAATTTAACCTTATTCTTTACCTCTCCCCACCTCAGTAAAGTCGTTGTCGGCTTTTTCACCCACACCCTAATCGATCTGTGGCAAGCGGCAAACGACCTTTCGCCATGCCGGCATCGAATTCCTTGTCGCATGACCTGCTTCGCAACGGGGGGCCTATGAGCAGATTGCTTCGATTACATCATTCGTTAATTCGATGTGTCATTTTTTCCGCTTCAATCAATTTTATTTGTAGTGGCTTGGCTTCCGCGTTGAGCAATACCAGGGAAATTCCTGACAATGCGCGGGCAAACACTTATGGTGACGGCTGGGAGTGTGTTCTGGGATTCCGCGCGCACCGCCAACAGTGCGTAAAAATCGTAATTCCTGAAAATGCCTATCCATCCAGTATCTCCTATGAACGTGGCTGGAAGTGCGCTTGGGGATACATAAGGACCGGTGAAACCTGTACTAAGATAGAGATCCCTTCTCACGCGTACTTAAACTCCTTTGGAACCGAATGGGAATGTAAGCGAGGTTATCGAAAGGACCATAAATCTTGTGTCGCCGTAAAAGTACCTGAGCATGGATTTTATGTGGATACGGAATTCGGAATCGGTTGGCGATGCGAACGTGGTTATATCGCCCATGACGACACTTGCGTTGCTCTTTCGGTTCCGGAAAACGCACATATAGATTATTCGGGATCCGCTTGGGAATGCAATCCGCCCTTTATCGAACGCCAGAAACAATGTGAATTGCCTGATTCATTTTGGTAATTCGTTGTTAATTCATACTCGTCGTCAGCAGATAGTTGTGCATCTACGAGAAACCGGAGAAACCATGATTTCATTTCCTAAACTTGAAAGTTGGAACGCTGCAACGGAGGTAGCCACAATCGTCGCAACAGTTGACAAAAGAAGAGTTCTCTGCCGGATTCCGTTGAAAATTTTGCACGAGAAATACGGAGCCACCGAAGATAAACCGATGGAATCCGTTAATCGACATCGAGGAGCAATTCAGGATGCGGCCAGACTGCTTATTGAAAATGATCAATACGAAACCGACGGTTCAGTATTCATCAGTTTGGAAAATCTTTAGGCGAAGGCTAGGCGCCTATTTTTCCCGCTTTCACAAAACTAACCTTATAGGTAAATAATGTCATCAAACATAAACGCTGAATTAATTCAGTTTACGTCGAGACCCACATGGTTCAAAGCCCGCGGTACCGCTATGATTTGTGCCGGTTGTTTGATAGCAGCCTTAAGCGTTGTTTCGCCGGATTTGTATATGCTGGGCGAAAACGCATCGTGGCTTCCTGTGATTAGCGTAGTGGTGTTGTTGGTTGGAGTTTTTCGCTGTATTGACGCTTTAGCCGCCAAAACGGCTCAAGGTTTTCTATCTAATATACAAGGCGGAGTATTAGATATTGTGGTCGGTTTCTTAGTTATTTTAAGTACCAACGGCGAGGCTAATAATCTTAATCTTTTGGTCGTCGGTTATATGCTTATTCAAGGCATATACCGCAATATTTTAATGTCCGTTGCGAAAATACGTAACCCGTTATCAAATAGACTGACAGGCTTAATCTCAATTGTCCTTGGAATAATGATCTGGAATGATTGGCCGACCTCCATGTGGTTTATAGCATTTTCAATGAGCGTTGATATCGGTTTTCGGGGCTGGACGTTAATTGTAATGGCGTCCTCTCAAGACGAAGAAGAAAGTGCTTAAAATAATTCCGATAATAAGCCTAAATGGCGGGGTCATTAACAACTGCTGGCCCGATTCGTTGCATCTTATGAGACGGCGCCGAAGCTATTGATCCTGGATTACGACACCACCGATGATCTGGCTCATAGCGAACAGGAAGGGTCATTTTTTCATGGCTAATATCGGCAATACTGTTTTCTTTCCTTGTATGTCTTTTGCAGTCATCACTGGTTGGGCCGTAGAAAAGTAATCCGGTTTTCCCATCGCATCAAAACCAAAACTCGAACAATGATGCTCGGCAGCGTTCTTTACCATCCCTGTCCGAAGAACCGGATTTTATTCAATGTAAGGTATGGAGGCTGAAATATACGGCTCCTCCTGAACAAGGTTGCTCTTCTGGCGTCCTTCCCAATATGTGTCGGAACGTTGCGTGGACCTGATTGAAATAGGGCACGTATCGTTCTCCAATATATTATATCAACCGGCTTAACGAGTTTCTGCGCTTGGCGTGACCAGCAAATGAACACGATTGGTCATCAGTGCATATGCGTGAAATTGACAGTGATAGTTGGTCAAAGCATCGTTAAGGTAACCAAGATACTTCTTCAGCGGGAGGGAGCGTAACCCCGTCCTGAACCTTTCCACACGCTTCGAACCGAACAAATTCAATCCGAACGGCGGATAATACGCAAGGTTGCAACGTGAGTTGTCAAAATGGCGAACCATCGGGAACGATCAAGACGGTTTGTTTGCGGTTTTTACGGCCGCTCGCCGGGTAAAGCTAGCCGACGGGAATTTTCAATTGTCCTTTTTGAGGCAATGCTGTTCCTCGTGGGGCAGGCCTTCGGCCAGTTGGCCGCTTCGATAGGCCTCCACCGCCTTGAGCGGCGAAGTTTCGACGGTCGTCAGCAGTTCGGTGTTTCTTTCCAGCAGCCTGCGCTTAACGCCGTCGCCGGCCGATCCGGCAATCGCGACATCGACATAATGTAAGGGATGGCGTTCCCCGTCGCCGCGCACGTGCCATTCGTGAAGACTGCCCATGTCCGTCAATTCGAGCGTCCAGGCGAGGTTTGCTTCCGATTCATCGGCGACCGCGTAAACCATCCACCGCGACGCCCGTCCCGCGTGGGGCGCAATGCTTCCGTCGTTTTCCACCGCTACGGCAACTAGTTTCTCATTCATCGCTTCAACGCCTCTCGAAAATATTAGTTGGATATAATTTTACCACCGGCTACCTGAATCGGGGTTGTTCCCCGGGCTTGCAAGATTGTCGGCAGCAGGGATGCGGCCATCAAAGCTACACGGCCGTATTCGAGCCGTCTCTTGAAAGCCTGACAGGGAACAGCCTGAAATAGGTTGCTAGCCAAAAGATAGTAAGTGATAAATTCGGCTCCGCAATCGCTTGTAGATTAGCCCGGATATTTCATGAAGGGAATGGAATTTCTGGGAAATCGGGCGAAGAAGGTTGGACAAACATCACGAATGCCATAGCCAGCTCTGGCTTGAGTGATTTTGTTCGAGATTCGAAGTCCGATTTTCCAGAAAACCATTCAGGAACAAACTGTACCCAATAAACATGAGTCATATCAAACCTAAATCATTGGCTTTAGATGCTTATTTCAAATGGTAAGGCCGCCTTTGTGAAATATCCGGGTTAGGTCGATTGTCAACCAAGCGACCGCAACGGAGGGGAAAAGGGGGGCAGTTCGCCAGAACCATTGCGGACATGCTGTTCCAACTTGCATCCGGTACCGCAACAAAAAAGGCCGGTTACTCAACCGGCCTTTATGCGCTAGCTTTCTTTACTTCAACAATCCCTGCAGCAACGAATTCAATTTGTGTACGAATGCCGCCGGGTCTTCCAGCTGGCCGCCCTCGCTGAGGATGGCCTGGTCGAACAGGATGTTGGCGATGTCGGAAAAGCGGGCGTCGTCCTGCTCGTCCTTCAGCGCACTCACCAAGCCGTGAGACGGATTGATTTCCAGGGTCGGTTTGCTGCCGCCCATGCCCAGCATGTTCATCGACTGGCCGGCTTCCTTCATGATGCGCTGCATGTTCAGGCTCATATCGTAGGCGCCGGTGACCAGGCAGGCCGGAGAGTCGGTCAGGCGATGGCTGATTTTGACGTCTTCGACTTTGTCGGCCAAAACTTCCTTGATTTGTTTGACCACCGATTCGAAATCCTTGCTGACTTCTTCCTGCTCTTTTTTCTCTTCTTCGCTGTCCAGTTTGTCCAGGTCCAAATCGCCCTTGGCGACCGATTGCAGGTGTTTGCCGTCGAATTCGGTCAGGCTGGAGATCAGCCATTCGTCGACGCGGTCCGAGAACAGCAGCACCTCGATGCCTTTCTTGCGGAAGATTTCCAGGTGCGGGCTGTTTTTCGCCGCCGAGAAGCTGTCGGCGGTCACATAGTAGATATGCTCCTGACCTTCCTTCATGCGACCGACGTAATCGGCCAGCGACACGTCTTGTGTGGCGCTGTCGGTGTGAGTGGAGGAGAAACGCAGCAGCTTGGCGATGCGCTCTTTGTTTTTATGGTCTTCGATCGGACCTTCCTTCAGTACGTTACCGAATTGTTCCCACAATGTTGCGTATTTTTCGGCATCGTCGTTAGCGATGCTTTCCAGCAAACCGAGTACCTTTTTCACCGCTCCCGCCTTGATGCTGGCGATTTGTTTGCTTTGCTGGAGCATTTCGCGCGATACGTTTAGCGGCAGCGAATCGGCATCGACCACGCCGCGGATGAAGCGCAGGTAGCGCGGCATCAGTTGCTCGGCATCGTCGGTAATGAAGACTTTACGGATGTACAGCTTAACGCCGTGCTTGGCGTCGCGGTCCCACAGGTCGAACGGCGCGCGCCCCGGAACGTACAGCAGCAGGGTATATTCGTTGGTGCCTTCGACCTTGCTGTGGACATAGGCCAGAGGATCTTGGAAATCATGGCCGACGTGTTTGTAGAATTCGTTGTATTGTTCCTCGGTGATCTCCTCGCGGGACATTTTCCACAATGCCGAGGCTTCGTTGACGGTTTCTTCCTCGATGCGGGCCGGCGCCGTTTCGTTGCCCTCGTCGTCTTTTTCCGCCGGAATTTCCCGGTCCATCACGACCGGAATGGAGATATGGTCGGAGTATTTCTTGACGATGGAGCGCAGGCGGTAGTCTTCCAGGAAATCCTCTTCGCCTTCTTTCAGGTGCAGGACGATCTCGGTGCCGCGCGCGGGTTTTTCGACCGATTCAAGCGTGTATTCGCCTTCGCCGGTGGACTCCCAGCGCACCCCTTCTTTTTCACCGGCCTTGCGGGTGATCAGGGTCACCTTGTCGGCGACGATGAACGCAGAGTAAAAACCGACGCCGAATTGACCGATCAATTCGCTGTCTTTGGCCTGGTCGCCGGTCAAGCGTTCGAAGAACTGCTTGGTGCCCGATTTGGCGATGGTGCCGATGTGCTCTTGGACTTCTTCGCGGGTCATGCCGATACCGTTGTCGATGACGCTGACGGTCTTGGCGTCCTTGTCGATTTCCAGACGGATTTTCAGATCGCTATCGCCTTCGTACAGGGCGTCGTTGGACAGCGCCTCGAAACGAAGCTTGTCGGCGGCGTCGGAACCGTTGGATATCAGTTCGCGCAGAAAAATCTCCTTATTGCTGTATAAGGAGTGAATCATCAAGTGCAATAAATGCTTAACTTCGGTTTGAAAGCCTAGGGTTTCTTTTTTTGCCTCAACAGTCATTGTTCACTCTCTGGTAGTTTTCGATACGGTTGGCAAGTAAATTGGGGGCCGTTTTTTATTTTTCAAGTATGGACAGTTGGGAATCTGCAGTTAAAATTGAATGTTAACCCGTTCCGCATGCGCAGTTGTCGCCACCGAGGCTTCGAAACCGGATTCGCCGAGACATGACGCTGAAACTAAACAATAAAAAAATACTGTTGATCGAGGACTATCCGACCATGCGGAAGGCCATCAAGGATATGCTCGGCACGCTGGACGCGCATTATATCGTGGAAAGCGACAACGGCTTGAACGCGCTGAAGGAGATGAGCAAGGAAAAATTCGACGTCGTCCTGTGCGATTACAATTTGGGCAGGGGCAAGAATGGCCAGCAGGTGCTAGAGGAGGCGCGCCAACGGAAACTGCTGCCTTTCAACTCGGTGTTTATTATTATCAGCGGCGAACAGCAGCCCGGCATGGTGCTGGGCGCGATGGAAAACAAACCGGACGAATATTTGACCAAGCCGTTCAATGCCTTGCAGCTGAGCGCACGGCTGCAGAAAAACTTCAAACGGAAGCAATACCTTTACCCGGTGGAACGGGAGCTCGATCGCGGCAATCTGGCGTTGGCCATCCACCGCTGCGATCGATTGCTGCAGGACGACGATAAGAAGATGCGCACGTTGCTGCTGAAAATCCGCGCCGAACTGGCGCTGAACGTCGGCGATCCGGCGAAAGCGGAGGAGATATACCGGGAGGTGTTGGCGCAGCGCGAATTGCCTTGGGCCAGACTGGGGATGGGCATCATCGCCTTCAAGCAAAACGACTTTCCGCGCGCGATCGAGATTTTCGAAAAGCTGGTCGGCAGCGATCCGATGTTTATGGACAGTTACGATTGGTTAAGCCAGGCCTATCAAGCCGTCGGTCAGCCGATACAGGCCCAGGATATCCTGAATAGGGCGGTGGAGCTTTCGCCGACCGCGATTCTAAGGCAAAAGAAGCTGGCGGCAACGGCCGATAAAAACGATAGCGTCGACGTCGCCAAGCGGGCTTACAAGACGGTCGTCGAGCTGGGGAAATTCTCGGTCCACAAATCGAGCAGCGATTTCTCCAATCTGGCCAAGCTGTATTCCAGGACCAACGACGCCAAGCAGGCCTTGAAGACGCTCGACGAGATGCGCCAGGAATATATCAAGAATCCGGAAGCCGAACTGCGTGCCGCCACGCTGGAAACCGAATTGTACAAGAAGTTGGGCGATGAAAAGCTGTCGCGGGAAGCCTTCGCCAAAGCCCGCATGTTGAGCGAATCGCTGGGCAAAAACATGCCGCGGGATCTGCAATTGGATCTGGCCAAGGCCTCTTTTCTGAATGACGATCACGAAACGGCCGATAAGGTGCTGGAGACGTTGATCGTCAGTCATATAGACGACGATGAATTCATGGACGATATCCGGCAGATGCAAAAAAGCATAGGTCGCGACAATCATTCGGAATTGTTGATGCAGAAAACCCGGCACGAACTGATCGAAATCAACAATAAAGGGGTTGCCTTGTTCAAGCAGGGCAGGTCCGACGAAGCGATGGAGTTGTTGGAAAAGGCGGCCGCGAAAATGCCCAACAACAAGACCATCGTCCTCAACATGACCCGAATTGCGCTGCACGACCTGAAAACGCTCGGTCCCAGCGAAGAACGCATCTTGCGGGCCCACGGCCTGATTAAAAAAGTTAAGCAAGTCGGGGTCGCCGGGGACAAATTGGGCAACCTGCAAATGGAATTCGCCAAACTCACCCACGCCCGTCCGGCCAACAGCAACGATGCCGCGTAACCAATCGCAGGTTTTTTCGGCGGTGCTCGCCTCGACGGTCCATGACATCAAGAACTCCCTGGCAATTTTGTACGACCGCATCGGCCGTATTTCGGACCGCAGAGGCGGCGACGACCCGGATCTGCTGCAACTGCAATTCGAAGCCAACCGCATGAATCACAGCATGATGCAACTGCTGGCCTTGTACAAAATCGATAACGATAAATTCAATCTCGAGATCGACCAATATTCGGTGCAGGACATTTTCGACGAAGTGAGCGCCGAGCAGACTCCGTTGCTGCAATCCGAGGACATCGCACTGACCGTGGATTGTTCCGACGATTTGCTGTGTTTTTGCGATTTCACCCAGATCAGCAATGCGCTGGGCACGGTATTGAATAATGCGCGGCGTTACAGCCGGCATAAGATCGCGCTGTCCGCCGAGCAGCAACCGGATTTTGTCTGTTTCGCCATCGAAGACGACGGCGACGGCTATTCCGACGAGCTATTGGCGATCGACCCGGCCGACCAGACGCGCATGGACTGGGTCAGCGGCAGCACCGGGCTGGGCATTTACTTTGTTTCGACCATCGCCTCGTTACACCGAAACGGCGATAAACGCGGTTATATCCGGCTCGATAACGACAGCCGATTGGGCGGTGCTCGGTTCAGGCTGTTTCTGCCATGACCGCCTGAGAACACAAGCCGAGGCAAACGGTAAACAAGGTCTCCCAACCGTCGCCGCGAGTTTGTCCCTTAATCTCGCGGTCGGCGCGCGCGCAAAGCAGCAGAATATCCTCCAGTTGCCTCGGCGTCAGGCGGTTCAACGCCGCGTCGACCAGCGGTTTACGTTTGTCCCAGACTTGATACTTGGCAAATACGCCGTCTTTGCGGCCGCCGTGCGCGAGCTCGGTCTTGATGTTCAGCAGAGTCCTCGTTTCACGGCTCAAGGCCCACAACACCACGGGTTCGGCGATGCCTTCCGCCTTCAGCCCTTGCAGTATTTTGACGGCGCGGTTAAGCCGGCCCGCGAGCAGGCTATCCAGCAGCTTGAATACGTCGTAACGGGCGCTGTCGGCCACCGCTTGCTCAACCGCTTGCGCGGTAACGGGTTCGCTGCCGTATAGGATGTAAAGTTTCTCGATTTCCTGGGCGGCGGCCAGCAGATTCCCCTCGATCCGCGACGCCAGCAGTTTCAGCCCGTCCTGGGCGACCTGCATGCCTTTTTTTTGGCACCGCCGTTGCAGCCATTGCATCAGTTCGGCGCCTTGCGGTGGCCACACCTGGATCACCGCGCCGGCTTTGTCGAGGGCCTGGAACCAGCGCGATTTTTGCGCCTGTGGCGATAATTTACCGCAGCTGATCAACAACAGCGTGTCTTCCGGAAGCGCGCTGCAATAGTCCACCAATGCCTTGCCGCCGTCCGTACCCGGCTTGCCCGACGGTAGTCGTAGGTCGATGATTTTACGTTCTGCGAACAGCGATAAGGAGCCGGCTTCCAACGCTAACTGCCGCCAGTCGAAGTTGGCCTCCGCATGTAGTACTTCCCGCACGGTAAACCCTGCCTGTTTGGCGCGGGAGCGGATTTCGTCGGCCGCCTCGCCGAGTTGCAGCGGTTCCTCGCCGCAGACCAGATAAACCGGATGCAATGTCCGCCGCAAGTCGTCGGCGAGCTGTTCGGGCCTTAACCGCATGCGCTCTCAGTTTTTCAACACGGCGCGGGCGCGCGATACGATCGAGCGTACGGCTTGGCGGTAGATTTCGTCGCGGATCACCAGTTCTTCGTTGTTCTTGGCCAGGATGTCCTGTTGGCTGTTGAAGAACTCGCGGTCGATTTCCAGATTTT
>JBNLFT010000058.1:0-14214 GCA_050305675.1 Methylococcaceae bacterium | reverse complement strand
GATTGCAATGTTGCAGGCCTCGAAGGTGGAATTGCTGAAACGCGAACAAAACACCCAATGGGTCAAAAAGATGTTGGAGGAATGAAGATGAATTGGCAGGAATTTTTCGCTATGGGCGGTTACGCCTTTTACGTATGGACGTCCTATGCGGTTTGTTTGGTGGTCTTGTTGGCGAATCTGCTGGTGCCAATTTGGCAACGCAAACAATTGTTACGGCAGCTGGCATTGAAACAAAAACGGTTGCACTCATGAAGCCGGTCAGAAGACAACGTCTGATCTTGATCCTGTTAATGCTGGCCGGCATTGGCGCGGCGGCCACCTTCGCGTTGCAGGCGTTCAACGAGAATTTGATGTATTTTTTCTCCACCAGCGACGTTGCGGCCGGAAAGGCGCCTAACAATACGCTGTTTCGCTTGGGAGGCATGGTCGTCGACGGCAGCGTCGAGCGTCCCGGGGACGGTTTAACGGTGCGCTTTAAATTGACCGATTTCGAACGCGAAGTCACGGTCGAATACACCGGCATTTTGCCCGATTTGTTCCGGGAAGGGCAAGGCATCGTCGCCAAGGGCCGGCTGAGTCCGCAGGGCGTGTTCGTTGCCGAGGAAGTGTTGGCCAAGCACGACGAGAACTATATGCCCCCCGAAGTCGCCGACAGCCTTAAAAAACCTCAAGCGGCCGCCGCGGAGCAACGATGATCCCCGAATTAGGACATTTTGCACTGATCCTGGCCTTTTGCATGGCGCTTGTCCAAGGTTCGCTGCCGATCGTCGGAGCGGCGCGTTCGATACCCGGCTGGGTGCACGTTGCCCGTCCGGCCGCCTACGGCCAGTTGTTATTCATGTTGCTGTCCTATGCCTGTCTGACCTATGCCTTCCTGAAGCACGATTTTTCGGTCTCGTACGTGGCGCAAAATTCCAATACCGCGCTGCCCACGCTGTATTTGATTTCCGGTGTCTGGGGCGCGCATGAAGGTTCGTTGCTGCTGTGGGCTCTGACTCTCTCGGTCTGGACCGGTCTGGTTGCGCTGTTCAGCAAGAACATCCCCGATGTCACGATGGCTCGGGTATTGGGGGTCATGGGACTGGTTAGCGTCGGCTTCATTCTGTTTCTGTTGTGGACTTCCAATCCCTTCGCGCGCCTGTTTCCGTCGCCTCCGGAAGGGCGGGATTTGAACCCGCTGTTGCAGGATCCGGGGCTGGCGATTCACCCGCCGATGCTCTATATGGGCTATGTCGGCTTCTCGGTGGCCTTTGCCTTTTCCATCGCCGCCTTGCTGGAAGGCCGGTTGGATTCGGCATGGGCGCGCTGGTCGCGGCCGTGGACCAATGTCGCCTGGATGTTTTTGACCCTGGGAATCACGTTGGGCAGCTGGTGGGCCTATTACGAATTAGGCTGGGGCGGCTGGTGGTTTTGGGATCCGGTCGAAAATGCCTCGTTCATGCCGTGGTTGGTCGGTACGGCGCTGATTCACTCGCTGGCGGCCAGCGAGAAACGCGGGGTGTTCAAAACCTGGACCGTGTTGCTGGCGATCTTCGCCTTTTCGCTGAGCCTGCTCGGAACTTTCCTGGTCCGCTCCGGCGTGCTGACGTCGGTTCATGCCTTTGCCAGCGATCCGGCGCGGGGTCTGTTTATATTGATTTTTCTGGCCGTCGTCGTCGGCGGCTCGTTGTTGCTGTATGCGATACGGGCGCCTTACGTGAAGAGCAGCGCCAGTTTCGAACTGGTTTCGCGCGAGTCGGTATTACTGGTCAACAACGTGTTGCTGGTTGTCACCGCCGCCAGCATTTTGCTCGGAACCTTATATCCGTTGTTCGTCGATGCCTTGGGATTGGGTAAGATCTCGGTCGGACCGCCTTATTTCGAAGCGGTGTTCGTACCGCTGATGGCGCCGTTGGCGGTCGCGGTCGGTTTGGGAGTGCTGCTGCGCTGGAAGCGCGACCAACTGGGTCCGATGATCAGGCGGCTGGGGGCGCTGATAGCGATTTGTCTCGGCGGCGGTCTGTTGATTCCGTTGGCGATGCCGTTTTACTCCTGGGCGGCGGCAACGGGCGTGACGTTGGCCTTATGGACGGTGGCGGTGTCGGGATTGGCGTTTAACGACCGTTTGGCTCAAAAGGGCTTTACTTGGCACCGGCTAACCCAGATTCCCGCCGGTTTCTACGGCATGACGCTGGCGCACCTGGGGATAGCGGTATTCGTGATCGGCATCACCTTTACCTCTATCTATAGCGTCGAACGCGACGTCAAAATGGCGCCCGGCGACAAATTGGATATGTCCGGCTACATCTTCGAATTTCACGGCGTCAAGCAAACCGAGGGGCCGAACTACATGGCCGAACAGGGATTTTTGACGGTGACTTACGATGGCCGGGAGGTGGCTCGGTTGTCGCCTCAAAAACGGGTTTATCGGGTGCAGAAGATGCCGATGACCGAGGCGGCGATCGATGCCGGTTTGTTCCGCGATTTGTTCGTCGCTATCGGCGAACCGTTGGGCGAGAGCGGTGCCTGGAGCCTCCGGGTGTATTACAAGTCTTTTATACGCTGGATATGGCTGGGAGCGTTGTTCATGGCGGCAGGCGGACTGGTGGCGATCGGCGACCGGCGTTACCGCGTTGGTCATAACAAATCGGTGGCGGCGCATGTTTAAATACGTACTGCCGCTGTTGATTTTTGTCGTTTTGGCGATTTTTTTGGCGATAGGATTGTCGCTGAATCCGCGCGAGATTCCGTCGCCATTGATCGGCAAGCCGGCACCGGCTTTTTCGTTGCCGGTATTGTCCGAGCCCGCTCGAACGCTTAGCGAACAAGAATTCAAGGGCCGCGTCTGGCTGTTGAATGTTTGGGCTTCCTGGTGCGTTTCCTGCCGCTCCGAGCATCCGGTGTTGAACGAAATGGCAAAATTGAATGCGGCGCCGATCGTCGGCCTGAATTACAAGGACGAGCCGGAGGCGGCCAAACAGTGGTTGGCGCAACTGGGCAATCCTTATCGGGTCAGCATCATGGATATCGAGGGGCGCACCGGAATCGATTACGGCGTCTACGGCGTACCCGAGACCTTCGTTATCGACAAGCGCGGCATCGTTCGCCACAAACATACCGGACCGGTCACGCCGGAAGACGTCGAGCAAGTGCTGTTGCCGATGATTAAACTGTTGAATGCGGAAAACTCATGAGATGGTGTTATCTTTTGTTCCTGGCCTTGTTTATGTCGTATGGCCAAGCCGGGGTCGAGTACCGGAAGTTCGACAACGCCGAACAGGAGCAGACTTATCAGGGCTTGATCAGCGAATTGCGCTGCCTGGTTTGCCAAAACCAGACCATAGCGGATTCCAACGCCGATTTGGCACAGGATTTACGCCGCCAAGTCTACGAGATGCTGCAACAGGGTAAAGGTCGGCAGGAGATCGTCGATTTTATGACCCAACGCTACGGCGATTTCGTTATGTACCGACCGCCGTTTAGTGCGAAAACACTCTTGTTGTGGCTGGGACCGGTGTTGTTCGTCGCGGCGGGCTTGGTGGCGTTGGTTGTCGTCAGCCGCAGACGCAGGACGGCGGCGGAAGGTTTAACGCCGGAACAACGAGCGCGCATCGATGCCTTGCTGGAAGAGGGTGACGAATCTTGAATACGCTGTTTTGGTTTGCCGTGGCGCTGTTGATCGCCGTCGCATTGTTGATTATCGTCGTCCCGCTCTGGCGCCGCGGCGAGTTGGCCGAAAGCGACGCCGAGCAACGTAATATCGCGATTGCCCGGGAACGGTTGCAGGATCTAAAACGACAGCTGCGGGACGGAGCGCTGACTCAGCAACAATTCGACGAACAATTCCGGGAATTGGAGCTGGCGTTGAGCGACGATCTGGACAGTATTCTGTTACGTCCTAAGTCGACGAACCAAGGCAAGTGGATCGTCATTTTCATCGTCCTGCTGCTTCCGCCGGGCAGCCTGGCGTTGTATTTCGTACTGGGCGACAGCCAAGCGGTCGCCAAGGCGGAGCAACAGCAGTTGGCGTTGCAAAAACAACAGGAGATGCGCAATACCGTCGTCGGCATGGTCAACGGTCTGGCGGAACGGTTGCGGCGGCAGCCCGATGACGCCGAAGGCTGGCAGATGCTCGGTCGCTCCTACAAGTTTATGCGGCAATTCGACAAAGCTGCCGAGGCTTACGCGCAAGCCTACCGGCTGTTGGGCAACGAACCTGAGGTGATGCTGGCATACGCCGACGCCTTGGCGATGGCACAGGGAGGCAGACTGAGCGGTAAACCGGCGCAGTTGGTCTTCGAGGCGCTGGCGCTGGCGCCCGACGATGCGACGGGATTGTGGCTGGCCGGGATGGCCAAGGCGGAAACCGGGCTATATCGGGAAGCGTTGCGCTACTGGAGTAAATTGGAGCCGATGTTGGCGGGGAATCCCGAATCCCAGAGAGAACTTCAGGGCATGATCGCCGCGTTGCAAGAGCGCATTGCCGAAACCGACGACCGGCCATCCGCCAAGCCCGAAGCTGCTCTGCAGGTTCGGGTCGGGTTGGCTGAATCACTACGCGCTCAGGCGCAAGCGGACGCTACCGTTTTTATCTATGCGCAAGCGTTGAATGGGCCGAAGATGCCGTTGGCCGTGGTTCGAAGACGGGTCGCCGAGCTGCCGCTGTCGGTCGAACTGAACGATGCGATGGCGATGACACCGGCGATGAAATTGTCCAATTTCGTTAACGTCAGGGTGGTCGCCAGAATTTCCGAGACCGGCGACGCCATGCCACAGGCCGGCGATTTGATCGGATATTCCGACCAGCTCGCGCTGCCGCACCAGGCTGCCGTGGCCGTCACCATCAATCAGCAAGTGAAATAATGGATCAATCGATCGAATTCGACCTGGACCTGATCAACCGATACAACACGTCGGGTCCGCGTTATACCTCCTATCCCACCGCGCTGGAATTGCACGAAGGCTTCGGCGACAGCGACTACCGGAAGCATATCGCCCGATCCAATACGAGCGGAGGGCCACTGTCGCTGTACTTTCATATTCCGTTTTGCGATACGGTGTGTTTTTACTGTGCCTGCAACAAAATCATCACCAACAACCGCAAGCATGCCGAACCGTACCTGGACAATTTGTGCCGGGAAATCGCCCTGCAGGGGGAATTGTTCGAGCGCGGGCGTATCGTCAATCAATTGCATTGGGGCGGGGGTACGCCTACCTTTTTGAGCGCCGAGCAAATGCGGCGGTTGATGCATACCACCCGCGAACATTTCACTCTGCGCGAGGACGACCGGGGGGAATATTCGATCGAGGTCGACCCGCGCGAAACCAACGATCAAACCATCGCCCAGTTGCGGCAACTGGGCTTCAACCGCATCAGCCTCGGCGTGCAGGATTTCGATCCGGCTGTGCAAAAGGCGGTGAACCGGCTGCAAAGCAAGGAGCAAACGTTTGCCGTGCTGGAAGCGGCGCGTAAGGAAGGCTTCCGCTCCACCAACATCGATCTGATTTACGGCCTGCCGCTGCAAACGGTGGCCGGGTTCGCCGCCACGTTGGAACAAGTACTCGAAGCATTGCCGGAACGGTTTTCGATCTTTAATTACGCCCACCTGCCCAGCCGCTTTAAAACGCAGCGGCAGATCAACGAAGCCGAATTGCCGAGTCCCCAGGAAAAGCTGGATATCCTGCAAATGGTCGGCCGAACACTGACCGAAGCGGGTTATGTCTATATCGGCATGGACCATTTCGCGCGCCCCGACGACGAACTGGCGGTGGCTCAGCGGGAAGGCAAACTGTACCGCAACTTCCAGGGCTATTCGACGCATTCCGACTGCGATCTGGTGGGACTCGGGATTACCTCGATCGGGCGGGTCGGCGATGCTTACATCCAAAACGTCAAAGACCTCGAGCGCTACGACGAATTGATCGGCCGCGGCAGGTTACCGGTGTTCAAAGGTGTGGAGCTGGACGCGGACGATAAACTGCGGGGCGCCATCATCACCCAGCTGATTTGTCATTTCGAATTGTCGTTCCAGGCGATCGAATGCAAGTTCGACATCGATTTCGAACGTTATTTCGCATCCGAACTGAAAAACCTGCAAGGCATGCAGGCGGACGGTTTGCTCGCCATCGACGGCGGCGGCATCCGGGTGCTGTCGCCGGGCCGTTTGTTGATACGCAATATCTGCATGGTGTTCGACAAATATCTGGCGCAAAAACAACAGCAGTTCTCCAAGGTCATTTAGCAGGGTGCCGTATATCGGCGCCGGGTTTCACTGCGGTCGGTTACCAGACATTCGAATTCCCTCAACCTAAGTAGCTGTTGCTTTGTGCTTACACGCCGGTATCGCAAGCGGGTATCGGCTCGAAGAGGGGCTTTTAGCCGTTTTAAAATGAGGATCGTCGTTGAGAGCCGAATAATCGATCGCAACGCACGGTATTCGACCTTCAATGCGGAACGTCTCTTTGTTTCATTAACGGAAGCCAATGGAGAGGAACATGAGCTTAGACTACAAACATGCCTTGGATTTGGCAGCCGCCGGACAATGGGAGCAGGCACATGAAATGGTGCAACCGTATTCCGACAAGCTGGCCTGTTTGCTTCACGCCTATCTGCATCGGGTCGAAGGCGACCTGGGTAATGCGCAATACTGGTACAGCCGTGCCCGGGAAACCATGCCGGCTAATACTGAAAGCGAAGAGCTCGAGCGATTGTATCGTTTGCTCGAGGATCGTGACGTTTGATGAATTCGCGCGGCAGCGCATTCATTACCGGCAACAGCACGGGATCGGGCAGATGATTGACGGAAGCCCTGCTCGGGCGTGGCTACCGAATCTACGGCTGGAGTCGTCGCGGCTGCGGCCTTAGTGGGAACCTTGACGACGTTTCCTGCGATTTGTCGGATTTCGACGCCATCAACCCGGCGCTGGAGAATCCGTTGGGGAATGTTGAATCGTTAGATCTGGCGGTGTTGAATGCCAGGGTTTTGGGGCGGTTGCAAGACATCGCCGACACAACCCTCGACGAGTTGCGACAATAGTCAGCCGGCAAAATCTGCGAAACCTGGTTAACCGGATCGCTGCGCGAAGAAATACCCGGACCACAGTGACCGAACGATCGGCTCTCGAGAAAAATCTGCGAGCAAACAAAGAACAACCGCATTAACCCTCCAACCATGGCGTTACGACCATCGTACACAGAGCTCCAAGCCGGCGCACGAGCGCTCGTATCGCTTTCTGTGATCGCGCCTAATCGAAATTAGAATGCTCAGATTTAGCGACTTATCTCGTTTTTTCCTAGGCCCGCGTTCGGTCATACTCGGAAAAGAAAACAATTGCAATTCGCAATAAACACGTGTAGAACTTAAATTATGTGAACTGGGTCAAAGTTTTGTGTCGTTTTAAGACTCGTTCCACCACTTGTTCATCAGTGGAATTGAACAATAAGAAGAAAATCAGTTGTCGATAGGACCCGCCAACATCCTCAGCCGAAAACAACCGGAGGAGTTCCGCCATGGACAACATGAAATTCGTTTCGTTAACGCAAGCCCTCCTAGCTAAACGTTCCATTCGGTTGAGGAACCAGCGGCGGAAGCGGTTTCTATTGGAGCCGTTAGAGCCCCGAGTTTTGCTTTCCGCCGACGTGTTGCCGGCCCTTCATTCGGATTCGGATCAGACTTCGGATCCGATTACCGTGACGATAGAACAGCTAACGCTGCAAGATGAAGCAATCAAGCAGCATGGATCGGTTTCCGGCGATCACAGTGCGATAGGCAGCGGCTCTTCGGAAAACCATACGACCGGCGTGCAGTTGATTGTGGTGGATGCTTCGGTTTCCGGATATCAAGAGTTGGTGCGGCAAATCCGCGACGGACAGGGCGGAAATTCGGAAGTTGTCGTCTTGAACGACCGGCAGGACGGGGTGGAACAGCTATCCGCGCTACTGGATCAGCGCAACGATATCGACAGTCTGCATATAGTCTCTCACGGATCGGCCGGCAATCTCAGTCTGGGCTCCACGCGACTGAATTCCTCGACTTTGGATCGCTACCAGGAACAACTTACGCATTGGCGCCACGCCTTCAATGCCGGCGCCGACATCCTCCTTTACGGCTGTAATGTTGCCGAAGGCGAATTAGGGGTGGAGTTCGTCGAAACACTCGGGCGACTTACCGGAACCGATATGGCCGCGTCCGAAGATTTGACCGGGAATATCGGCTTGGGCGGAGACTGGGAGCTTGAATTTTTAACCGGCACCATCGAATCCTCATCTTTGGCTCGGCTTTCCGGCCTACAATCGTATGACGGCTTATTACAGACGATCGCGGTGGATCAAAATTCAACGGGACCGTTGCAGGGAACCGAGTCGGCTGATTTGTTTTCTGTCACCGCACTGCCGTCGACTCCCTTATCGATCGACGGCGGGGCAGGCATCGACAGCTTGAGCTTTCTCAATGTTTCCGAAGACCTGACTTTCACGTTTAAAGCCAATTACCAAGTCGAAATAAAGGGCGCATCCGGAAAAACCATCAATGCGACCAATGTCGAATGGTTGCATGCTGGCCAGGGCAGCAACGTTTTTCTCATTCAGGACGGAGCCGAGGTCAAAGACGGCGCAATATTCGGGAATACGGTTGCCGGTTCCAGCAGTATCGTCAGCTTCACCGCCGATATCGATAATCCCGACGGTGGATTTTTCGGTGTTGGAGGCGTGGACAACAAGGTAACGGTGAACCTTGCCAACAATACGGTCGATACCCAGAATGCCGCGACCACGAATGGGATCAATTTTCTGACGCTTACCGATATCGACAAAATTATCGGAGGTAAGGTCGGCGATACGTTGCTAGGCGATGATTTTGAAAATGTTTTGATCGGCGGCAAGGGAAAGGATAGCCTCCAAGGAAATGGTGGAGAGGACCGGCTGGAGGGCGGAACAGGGGACGACTTGCTCGATGGCGGACAGGATGCCGACCAGATATTCGGGCAGGACGATAACGATTCGCTGTTCGGGAAGAAGGGAAACGATACCTTGGACGGCGGCGACGGGAACGACTTACTGGTTGGCGGCGAAGGCAATGATACGCTCGCCGGTGGCTTGGGCGACGACATTCTAGTGGGCGAAACCGAATCGGAAGCTGCCGGTACAGACCAGCTATTCGGTGGCGCGAACAACGATACCTACCGGTTTTGGAATAATTGGGGGACCGATAACGTTACCGAAATCGTCGGCGAAGGGCAGGATACGCTGGATTTTTCAAGGGTTACGACCGCTTTGAATGTGGTTATGGGCAGTACTACAGACCCGGTTACCGCCAGCGAGTTTTTTACGATTACCTCTGGCAGTAACAGCGCTTACGCCACCAATTTCATCGAAAAGATCATCGGCGCCAAAGCCGCGACGACTTATACCGTTTCACCTTCATTCGCCACCACTTTCAATCCGGACGGCCTGTTCAATACCACGCTGTTTATCGACAATTCGTTGGACGACAACGGCAATCCGACGGCGACCCTCGACCTGTCGCAACTCGGCGTCGGCTTGTCCATTGCGGTTGCCCGCGCGGAAGGAACAGTCAACAAAGTGACTGTTGACTTGGATGGAAAAAAGATAGTTTTACACAACATTGCCAATCTTATCGGTTCGCAAGGCGACGATACGTTTGTATTCGAGAGGGGCGCCCGTTTACCGGGTAATCTCGACGGCGGCAGCGGCAAAAACACCGTCATTTACGAAGAAAAAGCGCCGGAGGATTTGGTTGGTTTGTTAGCCGCCGAAGACCTGGCGCGGCTAAAGGACCATCTTGGCATTGCGCAATCGGATCCGCTACCGGCATCGACGGCGTTTACCGGTGTTCGATTCAGTATCGATGCCGGCCTTACCCAGGGTCAATTTCCGAGTATCTCCGGGTTCGCGAAAAACATACAAACGGTCTCCGGAGGGCAATTGGAGGACGTCATTTTCGGCGACGATTCGGCGAATGAAATCCGCGGAGGCGATGCAAACGACTATTTGTTCGGCAACGGAGAAGACGACACGCTGTTGGCCGGTGCCGGTAACGATCAGCTGTTCGGCGGCGAGGCCAACGATACGTTAAAGGGCGAAGGCGACGACGACCTGCTGCAAGGCGAAGGGGGTATGGATACGTTGGAAGGCGGTTCGGGAAAAGACACGCTGGATGGCGGAAGCGAAAACGACGTGCTGATAGGGGGACGCGGTCAAGACACCTACCTGTTCCAGGATAACTGGGGGCAGGATGTCGTTGAGTCGGTCGCCTTGGAAAAGACCGAAGACATCATCGATTTCAGCACGGTGACCGCGGACCTGACGTATAGTCTGTACGACAGTGCGATCAAGATCGGAACAGGGACATTTGTCCAGCAGTCGTCGACGTTTGGGTTCAAGAAAGCGAACGGAACGTTCGACGCCGCGGCCAATACCGTGGATGTAAAGAAAGACCACAAGATTCAAACGATAAAAACCGGGGCCGGCAATCAGACATTGTTATTCGGCAATAAATGGTCTTCGCTGGAAGTGGATGCCGACGCAATCGCGTCGGGAAACAAATTGATATTGGATTTCAGCGGTACCACCGTCCCGCTCCGCTTTAAATTCGACAAGGCGGAAGACGGCAGTGCCATTTTGCTGGTCGAACAATTAGGCGGGTTGTTGGACGGTTCTATTAACGTGTTGCTGGACGATATTCCGGGACAATCGCCGACGACGATCAAGGTCACCAATTTCGGTGAAAACACCGTCATCAAATCGGGCCGCAACGAAAATTTTTATCGGGTCATACAGGGGGCCGAATTTAACGGTGAATTGGTTCTTACCGGGGGAATTCAATTCACCTCGTTGCTGGGATCGGAAACCGTCCGTCCGCCGCTGGAGGCATTGACGGCAACGTTGGTGGGCCACACCTACGATCTGAGCCAGGGAATTACCAGTGTCGGCAGTGAATTGAAAAAAGTCAATTATGTCAATCTATTAACCGGAAAAGCCGGTTCCCTGGACGAAATCACGACCAAGGTCTCTTTGACCAATACCGCAAAGTCGCTGTTCGGCAAGACCTTGTTCCAATCCAACGATGCGACTTTGATTAACGGCGTCAGGAAAATGACCTACGAGCCCTTCGCGCGGGTAGACGATATTGCTTTCGGCGCCGGAGTCAATATTCTCCAGGGCGACCCGTTCAACAACGATTTTCAACAAAAAGCGGTTCGGCCGGGGATTCATCTGCTTTCCGGGTTAACCGGAGCGGATACGTATTCGTTTCAGAATTTTTGGGGACTAGCGGTCGTTGCCGAGTTTCCGGATTTGGAGAGCGGAATACCTGTACCCGAAGCGCTGGATACCCTCGATTTTTCTTCCCTGAACGGCAACATCCGGGTCGATGTGGCGGATTTGCCGACAATCTCGTCGTTGGTCGGCGACAATGTCATTGGAGATATTTTAAGCGTCATTTCCAGTCTGAATGTGCCCTATTTGACTAGCGACTGGGTACTGGTTCGAGATACGACCTTGGGATTGCTGGACGCCGTGGCCGATCTGTCCGAGGATACCAAGAGTTTCTTTCAAGAGATCGGCACTAGCTGGGTTTTGGCCAATGACATCGAATCGATCATCGGGCCGCGGTTCGGCAATATGACGGTCGCCTTTCACGGCGACGCGTCCTTGCGCGGAACTCTCAGCGCGGGAACCCTTGGTACGGTTACCTTGGATTATTCCTCCTACGATTTGGGCGACGACAGCGGAATTACCGTCGATACCAGCGTCGGTCTTCCGCCGCAAGCGCAAAGTGTATTGGAACTGTTCGACAAAGGGTTAGGCGACAGCGGCGGCGCTTTGTTCGGCTTCGAAACCGCATCCGGTCGTGCCACTTCGGTGCTAGGACATCGGTTGGGTGGAGTGACGACCGCTGCCGACCTGTTCGGAGAGAACAATGTCGTCAGTCAGGCGCTGGCAAACGTCGCCGTCAGCGGCTTGACCAAAGTAATCGGCAGCGCGTTTGCCGATACCGTCATTGTCGGCGAAACGCCGGTGGAGTTTACGCCGGGGGCGGGAGATACCTTGACCGTCGAGGGAACCGAGGCAGATACCCGTTCGCAAGCGATTCTCGACTTGTACGGAAGCGGAGAGACGGATTCTTTTGCTGTCGATTTTGCCTCGACAACGCAAACGGTCCTGTTAAACGGCAATCCGTTCCTTAACGCCGAAGGAATCTCGAGCTTGGTTTCGGGCATTGGCGACGACTATCTAACCGGAGACAGCGGCGACAATACTTTTATATTCAAAGTACAGGACGGGGTCGGATGGGGGATCGATACCATTGCCGGCGGCGGCGGACGAGATGTCTTGGATTTTACTGCGATTCCGGAAAATTGGACCTGGTCGACCCGGGAAGTCAACGTGGCAGGGGTCGTGTTCACCGAAGTATATTTCAAGAATAGCAGCGACGAGGAGCAAACTGACGCCGTCCGATTGGCACAGGGGCCGGGGAACGACTTTTTAATCAGAGACCGTCAGGGCGGCCTTTACGCGAGTGGGCAATGGGTCAAAGAGTCGGTTGATCTGACGCTGGACAGTCTGGTCAGCGCCAATCCGCCCGCCGGACTGGCGATTACTTCGGTTCCGCAACCTGTTGTCACGGCAGCGCTTAACGCATTTGACGGTAAGTCGATTCAAGTTCCGAGAACCGACGGTTCGGGAAGCGATACCTTCACCTTAGAGACCGTGTCCAATGGTCAGGGCGGTTTGAAAGTCCGTACGACGGACGGCCATTTGATCATGGATTCCGCTTCGCTCACTTTTATCGTCACCGACCTGCCGGATACCCAGTTGTCCGACCGTTTGCTGAGCGGAGAGATACTGATCGACGTGACGGCCGGCGATTTCGGCTGGCACACCGATCCCGGCACCGCTCCGGCTGCGGGCAAGATCGATCTGCTTAGCACGGTGCTCTATGAGTTGGGTCAACGCCTGCGCTTGGACCTTTCCGCCGCCGGCCTGCCGGATTCATTGGCGCCGGGCGACACGTATCGTAATTTGGCTGCGACCTTAACTCAGGTCGGCGGCGATTTCGACGACCGGCCGTTGGCGGCGCCGGCGTTGCCAAGCGGCGCGATTACCGCCGTCGACGCTCAAATTGATGCGCTGATCGATGAAGCGGTCAGCCGCTGGCAAGCGATTCAGGGTAATTTGTCGGTGGTCGGCGCTATCGGAGCGGTCATCGACATACAGCGGCCGGCTGTAACCTTTCAGCATTTAAGCGACAACCAAATTGCCCGCACCTTGAATGACGGTACGATTGTGTTGGATCCCACGGCCGCCGGTCATTTTTGGTTCGTCGACGGCAGTCCGGATAGCGACGGCGATGTGCCAACCGATCGTATCGATCTGCTGACCGTGCTGATGCACGAAATGGGGCATGCGCTGGGTTTCGGGCACGATGCGCTGCCGGGTTCTGCGGATTTGATGGATGCCATACTGGTTCCGGGAGAACGTTTGTCACCCCCGACCGGAACTTTCGATCTGGTGACATTGGACTCTTCCGACCAAAGTAAACTGAACCTGGGCTTGGAAGCTTTCGGCACATGGGTTGCCGGCTTGGGTCATCGCATAGACGAGTTTTTCGACGACACCATCGACATTCCGTTTTTGGACGGAATATCGTTGGGCGGGTTGTTCGGTATCAATGGCGACGCGGCGGTGCAGTTGACCGCCGGTCTGCAATCCGACATTTTGGAACAGATTTCGTCGGTGTTCACGGGTGCCGGCCCGATCACCAATCAGGACATCGCGGCTTTGCAACATGTCGACTTCGCCGCGAGTTCCAATGCGCTCGCCTACGTCGCCACGGTCGATTTGCAGGGCATGGATTTCAGTCGGACCTATGACTTGGATTTCTCCGATCTGCAACTGGGCGATTTCGACCCGGCGACCTTGGGTTTGCATATCACGTCCGCGACGCCGCCGGTCCTGACGTTGCAGGGCGGTATCGATTTACGCTTTATTTTCGGGATAGATTCCTACGGCCAGTTCTACGTCGACGCCCCCGGTCTACAGGCAAACCTGGCGCTTAGTAGCGGCGCGCAGCCATTCGACGTTGCCATCGGTCTCGGGCCGTTTGGGTTGCAGATCGATCAGGGACATATCGACATCAATGGCAGCATGCGTTTGGGCACTGACAGTCGGCTCGATTACCAAACCCTGCTAAACGGCGGATTCGATCCCGGATC
>JBNLFT010000057.1:0-14796 GCA_050305675.1 Methylococcaceae bacterium | reverse complement strand
AAATCAAGCCGCCGAGGGTAGCGGTATCGAAACTGCTGAAGGGATGAAACGGGCTTCTTTTGATTTTGGTGCGCTCGACGGCGGCATTCAGAAAATTAATGTCGAACGCCGGGTTATGGCCGACCAGGATGGCTCGGTTACATTCGTTTCGTTTCACCGCGGATTTGACGGGCTTGAAGATTTTGTTCAACGCGTCTTTTTCTTCCACGGCCATCCGGAACGGATGGTATGGATCGATGCCGTTGAATTTCAGCGCGGCTTCGTCCAATTCCGAATTCTTGAAGGGTACGATATTGCAGGAGTGAGTTTCGGTGATCCTTAAAAATCCGTCGGTATCCGGTTCGACGATGACGGCGGCGATTTCCAGTAAGGGATTTTTCTTGGCGTTAAAGCCGGCCGTCTCGATATCGACGATGACCGGTAGGTAGCCCCTGAATCGCTTGCCTAGCGGATTTTGACTGATTTCCATTAGTTTATTAAAGTTGGCTGAAGCAGTTAAAATTATGATATGTTACGCGAACTTCAAGTCTTAGCAAAACCAATAGGGTCTGTGGAGAAAAAATGCATTCACGTAAATTCGTCGCCATCTTAGGTTTGTTTGCGCTGGTTTTTCTCGGCGGCTGCGCCAGCACGCAGACGATCGAAGATCCCAGGGATCCCTGGGAAGGGTGGAATCGCGGCGTGCAGTCGTTTAACGACGACTTGGACGACTACGTCATGAAACCGGTTGCCAAAGGCTATCGCTGGGTCATGCCTAGTTTCGCCGACCGGGCAGTGAGTAATTTTTTCAGCAATCTCGACGATATCGGCGTGACGCTAAACGACTTGTTACAGGGCAAGTTCTCGCAATCGGGCATTGACGGCGCGCGTTTCCTGGTCAATACCACGGCAGGCATCGGCGGCTTGATCGATGTCGGATCGATGATCGATTTGCCGAAGCACAACGAAGATTTCGACCAGACCCTGGGGGTTTGGGGCGTGCCGACCGGCCCTTACCTGGTGTTGCCGTTTTTCGGCCCGAGTTCGCCGCGCGGTACCGGCGGCCTGGTCGGCGACGCGGTGATGAATCCGATTACCTATGTCGGCGGCTACGTTTCCAGCGGCTTGTTTGTCTTGAACGCAACCGATTTACGGGCTGACAACTTGGCAATGGAAAAAATTGCCGACGAAGCGGCGCTGGATCGCTATGTGTTCTTTAGAGACGCCTATTTTGCTCGCCGCAGGTACCTGGTTTACGACGGCAATCCGCCCGACGAAGAGGATGTGTTGGAATTCGACGAAGAGTCGGAGGAAGACGGTTTCGGGCCGGTAAAGCCGTACTGACAAACAACCGCTCCGTGGCATTGACGGCGACTGCCCGAACGTGGGACGTTCGGCGTTTGAAACGCCGCTGACATGGTCCCGCCAAGGATGCGGCGAACGGCGGATTTAGCGAGTTGCGATATCCGCTTTGCCCGCCGGACACCTCGGCCCGAGCCCCGGCGTCAACCGGCACATTGGCGTTGGCTGCGGTCGTCCGATCGTAATTCGCCGACGATGAAATCGTCTTCGCGTTTTATCAGCCTTGCCGGAATAATGCGATTTACGGTCGATTCGGCATCTTCGGTGTCGCAAGCGACGCGTAAATAATTCGGCGTATAGCCGAATACTCTCGTTTTGCCGTCGGGCAGGCGTTCGGTCTGGCCTTCCCATAACACCGGAAAGATCTGCCCCAGATTTTTTTCCATGAAGTCCCGTTTCATCGTTTCCGCGACGGCATGCAGTTGCCTGCTGCGCTGCTTCTTTGTGGCGTCGTCGATCTGCTCCGGCAGGCTTGCCGCTTTGGTGCCCTGACGCCTGGAATAGCCGAAGATATGTATATGGCCGAAGGTTGTCGCCTCGATGAAATCCAGGCTCTGCCGCCATTCCTGTTCCGATTCTCCGGGAAAACCGACGATGATGTCGGTAGTGATATTAAAATGCGGAATTGTGGCCCTGGCTTGGGCGGCGATGCGTTCGAACTCGGCCGTCTTGCAACGCCTTGCCATGCGTCTTAACGCGCTATCGGCACCGCTTTGTAAGGGCAGATGCAGGTGCGGCATCAAGCGCCGGTTGTCGAACAACTCGAAAAAATTCCCGGGTAATTCCCAAGGTTCCAGGGAGCCCAAGCGGATTCTTGGGATTTGCGTTTCGGTCAGAACCGCTTGGATCAACTGCGCCAGGTTGCTACCGATATCGCTGCCGTAGCCGCCTAAATGGACGCCGGTCAGGATGACTTCGTTGACACCTTGCTCATGCAACGCGTTGATTTCCTGAATTACGTCGGCGATGTTCCGGCTGCGCTCCTCGCCCCGCGCCACCGTGACGATGCAAAACGTGCACCGGTAGCGGCAGCCGTCCTGTACCTTGATAAATGCGCGTTGCCGACCGCGGCTGAACAGCGAGGTCTCACCGGGTTCCGTCGACATTGCCGGCATGCTGTCCATATTCAGACTGGTCAGCGTTTTCTCGACCAGCTGGTTCTTGTGTTGGTTGCCGACGATCAGATCGACCCCCATCAATTGCGCCGCCTCGTCTTCGTTCAACGTCGCATAACAACCGCTGACGACCAGCTTTGCCGACGGGTTGTCGCGGTGTATCTTGCGAATCATTTGGCGGGATTTGCGCGCCGCATCCTGGGTGACCGCGCAGGAATTGATGACGACCAGGTTGGCGCGCTCGAGTTCGCGGGTGATGCGGTGACCGGCTTGCTGAAAAGCCTGGGCCCAGGTTTCCAATTCCGCTTCGTTAAGGCGGCAACCCAGGGTTTTAAGATGAATCTGCATTGTGTTATTTATCCAAAAAACCAATAAGCAACAACAATTGCCGCGATAATGCCGGCAAAATCGGCAATTATCCCACATCCGGCGGCATGACGTATGTTTTTGATGCCCACCGACCCGAAATAGACCGCCAACACGTAGAACGTGGTTTCCGTGCTGCCTTGAACGATCGATGCCAGACGTCCGGCAAAGGAATCGGCGCCGTGCGTCCGCATGATCTCGACCATCATCGCCCGCGCTCCGCTGCCGCTGAAAGGCTTCATCATGGCCGTCGGCAGGGCGTCGATAAAGCGGTCGTCCAGTCCGAGTGCAACCACCAGGGTCCTAAGCTGTTGCGCGATAAGGTCGAGGGCGCCGCTGGCGCGGAATACGCCGATCGCGACCAGCATCGCGACCAAATAGGGAATGATTGTCACCGCCGTTTGAAAACCTTCCTTGGCGCCGTCGACAAAGGCGCCATAGGCGTCCACCCGACGATAAATCGCTCCGCAAAGGAACAGAACGACCAGCGTGAACAGGATGGTATTGCTGATGATGGCCGACTGCTGCAGCATCTGGTCCTTGTCTAGGCCGGAGAAGTAATAGAGGAGTAAACCGATAAGCAACGTAAAACCGCCCAAGTAGGCGGCGATGATCTTATCCAGCAGATTGATTCTTTGCATGACGGCGACCGCCAGTAGCCCGGCCAAGGTCGACAGGTAAGTGGCGATTAGGATCGGAATGAATACGTCGGTCGGATTGGCGGCGCCGAGTTGCGCGCGGTAGGTGAATATCGTGACCGGAAACACCGTGACCGCCGAGGTGTTGATGACCAGGAACAATATTTGCGCGTTGCTGGCGGTATCGGGGGACGGATTGAGCGCCTGCATTTCCTGCATGGCCTTGATGCCCAACGGAGTGGCCGCGTTGTCGAGCCCCAGCGCATTGGCGGAAATATTCATCGTGATTGCTCCCAGGGCAGGGTGATCTTTTGGTATTTCCGGCATCAAACGCGAAAACAAGGGGGTTAGAAGCCCGGTTAACAACTGCACGAATCCGCTGCGTTCTCCAATTTTCATGATGCCCAGCCACAGTGACAGCACGCCGGTCAACCCCAATGAGATTTCGAATGCCGTTTTCGCCAGCGCGAACATGGCGCCCATCATCTGATTGAAAATTTCCTGATCGGCGAGAATGAGGAATTTATAGCAAGCCGTGGCAAATGCCGAGAGAAAGAAGAAAAGCCAGATTATGTTGAGCACGGTTAGACTGCTGCCTATATAACAGAGGACTATTTTAAGCAGTGAGGATGGCTTTGTCTTGAAATCGACCAAAAAAAAGCCGTATGGAAATACGGCTTATGTAATGTTCACTAGGTCGCTAAATTGAGGGTAGAGAGGAACATTAACAACAATCTCGGATAAGATTATGGCAAAACCCGGGGATTGAAAACGAGAGCCCCCTCACATATACGGCAAAGCAGCTCGGGCATAGGGCAAATGAGCTTTCCTGCAGGACAAAATCAAAGGCCGCGGCTCCTGCCAGTCGCCCAGGTCCAACTGTTCCCAGTCAGGGAGCCTGCAACTTTTTGAGCACGTTTTCGCCGATGAATGCGGCAAATTCCTCCTTATTCTCGTAATCCATCTTGCGCGCGAATTCGACCATGGCCGAAACCAAGGCCTTGGTTTCGGCAATTTCTTCGTGGGAACGGCCGCAACCCTCGCAATGGCTGCCTTCATACGTACATTGACCGGAAATACAGGGACTGAATTTCATGCTGCCTCCATCGGGTTGCTCGGTTAGTCGTCGATCATCGTAACATTGATTTAAATCTTGCGATATCGACCGTCCTTATCGCGTTAGTTGCCTTGGCGAGGTATCCGAAAGAGCTCGTTCCAAGCCGGTACGTTGTATCGCTTAGTTTTTTGAGCCAATTCCATTATCATTTCAGTTCCTGTTTCAGCAAGCCAGGGGCGAAATCTTATGCAAGCCGATGCCAATTCTTCGACACGTTTAGTTGTACTGGGAGGTGGGTTTTTTCTAATAGCGGGGCTTTTCATTTTCGCCGCTACGCATTTTCTGGTCGAGATTTGGTGGCATGCTTCGCTGGATATGTTGCTCTATTATCTGATGCGCGTCCTCTATCGGGATCTGATCGCGTTGGCGGTGACTCTGGCCCAGGGTGGTTTTATTTTCTTGAATTTCATAACGATCCCGCTGGTTTTGCGTTGCCAGCCGGCGGCGTTATTTCCTAGGTCGCGGGTTATGAATCGGCTGGGCCGATTGCTGTTGACTCCTTCGGGGAAGTTGTTCGTGCTCTCGGCCGCCATTTTCACGATGCCGATTTTGACGCCGATCTACCTGCATTGGGAAGATTTCCTGCTGTTCTTTTTCAATTCCGGTTCTGACATGAAAGATCCCGTTTTCGGCCAGGATATCGGTTTTTATTTATTTTCCCTGCCGTTGATCAAGCTGGTGCAGAACGAGATGCTGGCGGTGTTTTCCCTGCTGGCGGCGACCATCGCGCTCTGGTACTGGTTGGTCAATCGCCAGCTTAACGGCGGAAAGCAGGCGTTGCCGGCGGCGGCGGAAATTCATTTGGCGCTGTTGATTGCCGTGATTGTCGCCATTTTGGCCTGGTCCATTTACGTCGAACGCTTCGAAATACTCTATGTCGACCGTCATCTGCCGGTTTATTTCGGCCCCGGCTTCGTGGAAATGAATCTGCAATTGCCGCTGATCTGGATCAACTTCCTGTTTTTCGTCGTAGCCGCCGTTGCTTTGGTCGTCTATCTGTTCACTGGGCGCGGCCTGAAAGTGATGTGGGCCAGTGCCGGAATTTATATTGCCATGATGGCGCTAAAACACACCGACTGGGTTCCGGCATCGATCGATCGCTTTTACGTCGACGCCAATCCGGTTACCGCCGAACGTTCCAATATCGCCTACAACATCGAGGCAACGTTGCAGGCGTTCGGTCTGGACCGGGTCGAAACCGTCGACTATGCGCTGGACAGCGACACCGCGCCCATCGACGACCAAGCCATCACGAAGGTGCTGGAAAATATTCCATTATGGGATTCCGAGTTACTGTTGGCCGGCTACAACCAAATGCAGGCGATCAGGCCGTTCTTCGGCTTCAATCGCGTTGCCGTCGATCGATACCGGATCGAAGGGCGGAATGTCCAGGTGAACGTCGCCGCCCGGGAGTTGAACGCCAAGAACTTGCCGCCAGCGGCCAAGACGTGGAACAACCTGCATTTCATCTATACCCACGGGTACGGTTTGGCGATGACTCCGTCCTTGCAGCAAGCCAACCAACCGATGCAATGGCTGATTCGCGATCTGAGTCCGCAGACCGCCTACCCGCAATTGGCGATCGGGCGGCCGCAAATCTTTTACGGGTTGGGCGATTACGATTATGCCGTCACGCCGAATGACGCCCGCCCCCCGCAGCCCAAAGACGGAAATTTTCAGCTTAGGAACGACTTGCAGGCGGCCGGTGGAGTGGCTGTGTCGTCGCTGTTGCGAAGACTCGTCATGGCGGCTTATTTGCAGGATGTCGACCTATTGTTGACAACGAACATGACCGAAAACAGCCGGCTGTTGTTTCGGCGAAATATTATCGAGATGATCGGCGCACTGGCGCCGTTTTTGACGCTCGATGGCAGTCCGTATCCGGTCGTCGTCGGACAGAAGATTTACTGGATTATCGATGCCTATACCACGTCCGATCGTTATCCTGTGGTCGCCGGCTATGCGTTCCCGCTGGGGGAGGACGAGGAAGGCAAAACGATCAACTATATCCGCAACTCGGTCAAAATCATCGTTGATGCCTACAGCGGCGCGGTGGATTTTTATTTGATCGACCCTGCCGATCCGGTCGCGGCAACCTATCGCAACGTCTATCCGTCCTTGTTCAAGGATGCGGGGCAAATTCCGCAGGCGTTCATCAATCATCTAAGCTATCCGAGCCGGCTGTTTACCCTGCAGATGGCGGTTTACGCCCGTTATCACCAGACCGATCCGGATGTCTATTATCAACAAAGCGAGGCGTTGACGTTCCCCCGGATCGACGACCGCAAAGTATTGCCCTATTTTCTGACGTTTTCCCCCGGCGGCGGAGTCAGCCGGGCTAATCCCGAGCTATACCGTTTTTTGCTGGTTGCGCCGCTGTCCCGGATCGGCCGCGACAATCTGGGCATGATCGCGATAGCCGGTTGCATCAAAGCGGCCGAATGCCGGTCTTCCTATTCCGCCGATATCGCGAGTTTCCGCTTCCCGCCGGACCAGCAAATCGAGGGACCTGCGCAAATGGCCGGATTCATCGATCAGGATCCGGAGATCTCTCGGCAGCTGACTCTTTGGCAACAGCGCGGGACCAACGTGATCAAAGGCAGAATGATCATCGTCCCGGTGGGCGGCCGGCTGCTTTACATTCAGCCCGTTTATACCAGGGCCAAACGAAGCACCGGTTTTCCGCAGCTTACCCGAGTGATCGTCGCGATGAACCGAGTTGCGGCGATGGAGGAGTCGCTGGAAGGGGCATTCCAAAAATTAAAAGGGAAACTGCAGCGCTGACCCATGCGTTACCCGATTAGGTTTTCGTTGAGGGATTGGAGATACGGATGAGCTGCCTTCCGGCCAGTTACCCGGTGGCGGCTCTGCTCATATAGCTGTAGTTGACGATCACCAGCCAGCTTTTCGAGGGGGTAAATTCGACTTTTTCCCAGGCGGCGATCTTGAATATCTCCCGGCTGTCTTCGACGAAGGAATAATAGCCGATGCCGTCGTCGTCGGTCAGCGACAGGCGAGCGAATGCCAGCAGCGAGGGCGCGCTTTGGTTGTGCGGGTCGAGAAACAAATTACTGCCCAGGTAGCGGCTGTTTTTATCGTAAACGATCAATCCGTCTACGCTCATGATCCAGATGTCGCGCGGGTGACCGGATATTACCGCCGTCATCGGGAACAGTTCCGGCAACACCAATTCGGGGCGGATTTCCGCTTCCAGGAAATGGGTGATTTGTTGGTTTTGGGTAATCGGGGCGCGAAAGAACAGCTTTAACCGCGTATCGACCGTTTCCGCGGTCGGCGCCGAAAATTCCTGCACGCTGCTCCGCCACCCGGTCGACGTGACCGGGGAAATGGCGCCGATGGGTTTGAGCGAGAACCGGTCGAACTTCGGATAAAGCGTTTGCAACTTATCCAGTACCTGGGATTCCTCCGCGAGATTCGATTTCGACAATTCGTCCGCCGCGGCATGCAAATCGTCGAATAATTGCGCCGTGCCTTGCTTGATCGCCGTGGCGACGATCTGCGCCTGTTTTTGCGCCGTTTCGCTGAAAGTGGTTACCGTGACCAGCGATTTTTCGACCTGAGATTTTGCCTGATGCATGGCCAAAGCATAATGGACGGAAAATCCGGCGCCGGCGAGGACGGCGGCCAGTAAGGCCAGGCTCATGTACGCCAGCGGCTTGTTGCGGGTCAGAAAGCGTCTTAGCAGTTCCTGGCGGCTGTACGCATAAATGTTGACGATACGCCCGTCGCGGAATGCTTTGAGTTGCTCGACCATTTCCTTGGCATCGGCGAACCGAAGGCGGCTGTCTTTGTGCATGGCCTTGTCGCAAATAGCGACCAGTTCGCGCGGGGCCGATTTTTCGTATTTGTAAGGGCTGGGCGACGGTGCGCCGTCGGTCAGCCGCTGCCTGATGTCCTCCAGATCGCCGCCATAGGGGAGACCGCCGGTCAGCAGCCGAAACAGGATCACGCCGAGGCTGTAAACGTCGCTGCGTTTATCGGCCCGGCCGTTGAATTGTTCCGGTGCCATGTAGAAGGGCGTGCCCACTGTCTCATTGCTCAATGTGTCGTTCAGGGTATGGCGTTGATGCGTCTGCGCCTCGCGAAAAAAATACGTGTTGTCGCTGTCGGCGAGCACTTGCGCCAGTCCCCAATCCAGCACAATCGTTTCGCCGAATTCGCCGCGAATAACGTTGCTGGGCTTTAAGTCGCGATGAATGACGCCTTTGGCATGGGCATAGGCGAGGGTGTCGCAGACATCGATCAACACATCCAATAATTTCAAGCGCAGCGCGAGCCGCTCGGCGGGTGGGCGTCTTTGGCAATCCTGGAGCAGGGTTTCCAGTGTTTCGCCGCGCACATAGCGCATGACGTAATAGGGCCGGTCGTGTTCGAGCTCGCCCAGCTGATAAATCGGGATGATGCCCGGATGTTCCAGTTTTCCGGTTAGCTTGGCTTCGTGGAGAAAGGTGTTTTTGATTTCCTGGAAACCGAAGGCGCTTCCGGCTCCGGCGGCGGAGGAAGTTAACAGTTCCTTGACCGCGACGCGGCGGCCGATGGTCTCGTCGTAACCGAGCAGGACTCGGCCCATGCCGCCTTCCCCGACGACGCCCTCGATTTTCAAACTCCCGCTGTAACCGTGGCCGGGGTCGGGCGGAGCTGGCGCGGGCGTGGCGAGGCGGGTGCGGTCGTCGTCTGGGCGGGGTTGGTCGGAAGTCGAGTTATTCATCGCTTAAGCGGTATTTGTTTTCCTCTTTAAAATAGTCGTCAAAGCCGACAATGTTGGTTAATTCCTGAAAGTCGAGTACCGCGGAGGGTTCGCCTTTCTTTAACTGGCTCAACGACAGTTGCATGGCCTTAATGGCGACGTTGAGCAAGGTCAAGGGGTATACGGCGATCTTATACCCCATTTCCTCCAGTTGTCGGTGCGGCAGTAGCGGCGTCTTGCCGTGTTCGATCAGGTTGGCGACTTTATGTCCCGGAACGCGCGAACAATACTCGCGCATTTCGTCGACCGTTTCCGGCGCTTCGACGAAATTGATATCGGCGCCGAGGGCGTGAAATATTTGCGCACGTTTGATCGCCTCCTCGAGGCCGTGGGTAGCCCGCGCGTCGGTTCGGGCCATGATCAGGATGTCGGCGCCCTCGTTTCTGGCGTCGACGGCAGCCTGAATTCTCATCGCGGCCTCGTCGCGGCTGACGATGGCTTTGCCCTTCGTGTGACCGCAGCGCTTCGGGGCCACCTGGTCCTCAAGCATGATGCAGGCAAAACCGGCCTGGGCGTAGCCGCGTACCGTACGCTTGATGTTAATGGCGTTGCCGAATCCGGTATCGCCGTCGCCCCAGATCGGAATGGAGACGGCGTCGCACACACTACGTCCCTGGTCCAATAATTCGGCATAGGAAATGAGGCCGGTATCCGGTTGCGCGAGACGGCTGGCGGAAACGGCGAAGCCGCTCATGAACGCGGTTTCGAAACCGGCCAGCTGGCAGAGCTTGGCGGAAATGGCGTCGTGACAGCCCGGCATGACCAACAGGCCGGGGCGACTCAACAATTCGCGTAATTTATCCGCGGGGGTTTGGATTGCTTGAGACATGGTGTATTGGCAAGGGAAGCAGGAACGCTGTTTGTCGGGACAGCTTCAGACTAAATCACGAATGTGAAGGATTTTCAAGAAAATTTCAATATTGAGCGAGAAGCGAGTAAAATAGGCCGTTTTCTTAACGGGACCGGTAGAACCCGGCAGTTTAGCCGACCTTTCCGCAAAATGGTAGTCGCCGGCGTTATGAGCCCGGTTGCGGAAATGGCTTGAACTTTAGATATGTCAGTTGATCGAGGATGTGAAATTGGAACTCAGTGGCGGAGAGATAGTCGTTCAATGTCTTAAAGACGAAGGCGTGGAATATATTTTCGGTTATCCGGGCGGTGCGGTATTGCATTTGTACGATGCGATTTTTCACCAGGATGACGTCAAGCATATTCTGGTCAGGCATGAACAGGCGGCGGCGCATGCGGCGGACGCCTATGCCCGCGCGACCGGCAAGCCCGGCGTGGTCCTGGTGACCTCGGGGCCCGGCGCGACCAATGCCGTGACCGGTATCGCGACCGCCTACATGGACTCAATTCCGATGGTCATTATTTCAGGGCAGGTGCCGTCGCCGGTGATCGGCAGCGACGCCTTTCAGGAAGTCGATACCGTCGGCATCACCCGGCCTTGCGTCAAACATAACTTTCTGGTCAAGGACGTGACCCATTTGGCCGAAACGATCAAGAAGGCCTTTTATGTCGCCACGACCGGGCGGCCTGGGCCGGTGTTGGTCGACGTGCCCAAGGACATTACCGACCCGACGATCAAGGTGCCGTACAAGTATCCGAAGAAGGTCTCGATGCGTTCCTATAATCCGGCGGTCAGCGGCCACAAGGGCCAGATCAAGAAGGCGGTCGACTTGCTATTGTCGGCCCAGCGGCCGATGATTTATTCCGGCGGCGGCGTGATTTTGGGCGAGGCGAGCGAGGAACTGACCGAGCTGACCCGGTTGCTCGGCTATCCGATCACCAACACCTTGATGGGACTGGGCGGCTATCCGGCGACGGATCGACAATTCGTCGGCATGCTCGGGATGCACGGTACCTACGAAGCCAACATGGCGATGCACGAAAGCGATGTGATCTTGGCGGTCGGCGCGCGCTTCGACGATCGGGTAACCGGCAAATTGGCCGAATTCTGTCCGTACGCCAAGATTATTCATATCGATGTCGATCCGGCTTCCATTTCCAAGACCGTAATGGTGGATGTTCCGATTGTCGGCCAGGTCAAACCGGTACTGGAGCAGATGCTCGAACTGATCAAGACCGGCAAGAAAAAGCCGTCCAAAAGCTCGTTGGAAACCTGGTGGAACCATATCGAGAAATGGCGTTCGGTCGATTGTTTGGAGTACGACCGCGAAAGCCGCGTGATCAAGCCGCAATATGTGGTCGAACAGTTGTACGAAGTGACCAAGGGCGACGCCTATATTACTTCCGATGTCGGTCAGCACCAGATGTACGCGGCGCAATATTACCATTTCGACAAACCCCGTCGCTGGATCAACTCCGGTGGCCTGGGTACGATGGGTTTTGGTCTGCCGGCGGCGATCGGCGTCAAGTTGGCGTTTCCGGAGGCCGATGTCGCCTGTATTACCGGCGAGGCCAGCATCCAGATGTGTATTCAGGAGTTGTCGACCGCATTGCAATACAAGACCCCGGTTAAGATCGTCAACTTGAACAACCGCTACATGGGGATGGTTCGGCAGTGGCAGGAATTTTCCTACGAAAGCCGTTATTCTCATTCCTATATGGACACGATTCCCGATTTCGTCAAGCTGGCCGAAGCGTACGGCCATGTCGGCGTGCGCGTGGAGAAACCGGAAGACGTCAAGGGGGCGCTGGAAGAAGCGTTCGCGTTGAAAGACCGGACGGTATTTTTGGACTTCATCACCGACCGAACCGAAAACGTTTATCCGATGATCGAAGCCGGCAAGGCGCATCACGACATGAAGCTGAGAATGGCACCGGGTACGCCGGTAGACAGGGAGTTATCCTAATGAGGCATATTATTTCCATTTTGATCGAAAACGAAGCGGGCGCGTTATCCAGGGTTTCCGGGCTGTTTTCCGCGCGCGGCTACAATATCGAATCCCTGACCGTGGCGCCGACCGAAGACCCCAGTCTGTCGCGCATGACGCTGGTGACGCGCGGCAACGATCAGATCATCGAGCAGATCACCAAGCAATTGAACAAACTGATCGATGTGGTCAAATTGATCGATCTGGCCGAATCGGTGCATGTCGAACGCGAACTGATGCTGGCGAAGATCAGAACCACCGAGGCCACCCGCGAGGAAGTCAAGCGTGTTGCGGATATCTTCCGCGGCAACATTATCGACGTGACGGCCAATAGCTACGTCGTGGAAATGACCGGTCCCTCGGACAAACTCGACGCCTTCATCAAAGCAATGGCCGAAGGCAGCATCATTGAAGTGGTTCGGTCCGGCCCGACCGGCATTTCGCGCGGCGAGAAAGGGCTCCATTTATAAATTGACAAGCGGATTTCGAATGAAGTCCATCAAGACTCATTAAAAAATAGGAAAACGAGAAAACTCATGCAAGTTTATTACGATAAAGACGCTGACCTTTCAATCATCAAAGGCAAGAAAGTAGCGATCATCGGCTATGGTTCGCAAGGCCATGCCCATGCCAACAACCTGAAAGATTCCGGTGTCGATGTTGTGGTCGGTTTGCGTGCCGGTTCCGCTTCGGTTGCGAAAGCGGAAGGTGCCGGCCTGGCCGTTAAAGCGGTGCCCGAGGCGGTCGCCTCCGCCGACGTGGTAATGATTCTGACGCCGGACGAGTTCCAATCACAACTGTACAAAGAGGAAATCGAGCCGAACCTGAAACAGGGCGCCGCTCTCGCTTTCGCGCACGGTTTCTCCATTCTGTTCAACCAGATCGTTCCGCGCGCCGATCTTGACGTGATCATGATCGCGCCGAAAGCGCCCGGACATACCGTGCGTTCCGAATTCGTCCGCGGCGGCGGCATTCCCGACCTGATCGCGATTCACCAGGATGCCTCCGGCATGGCCAAGGACATTTGTTTATCCTACGCTTCGGCGATCGGCGGCGGTCGTTCCGGCATTATCGAAACCACCTTCCGCGACGAGACCGAGACCGATCTGTTCGGCGAGCAGGCGGTTTTGTGCGGCGGCGCGGTGGAACTGGTCAAAGCCGGTTTCGAAACCCTGGTCGAAGCCGGTTACGCGCCGGAAATGGCCTATTTCGAATGCCTGCACGAGTTGAAACTGATCGTCGATCTGATGTTCGAAGGCGGAATCGCCAACATGAACTACTCCATTTCCAACAATGCGGAGTACGGCGAATACGTGACCGGCCCGCGCGTGATCAACGAGGAAAGCCGCAAGGCGATGCGCGAAGCGTTGAAAAACATCCAGACGGGCGAATACGCAAAACGCTTCATCATGGAAGGCAAGACCAACTATCCCGAAATGACGGCGCGCCGCCGATTGAACGCCGAGCATCCGATCGAGCAGGTTGGCGCCAAGCTGCGGGCGATGATGCCGTGGATCGAAGCCAATAAAATCGTCGACAAATCGAAAAACTGATCGATTGAACGTTCCCGACGGGTTCCGGCGAAGGACGGAGCCCGTTCTACGATTCCTTATTTAAACCTCGAGAACAGATTCATCATGAGTAAACCCAAAAGAGTTGCAATTCTGACGGCGGGCGGTTTGGCGCCCTGTTTGAACTCGGCCATCGGCAGCCTGATCGAACGCTACAACGAAATCGATCCCAGCATCGACATCATTTGCTATCGCGGCGGTTACAAAGGCCTGTTAAAAGGCGAATATTTTCAGGTGACGCCTGAAATACGCGCAAACGCCGGCGTGTTGCAGCGATTCGGCGGTTCCGCGATCGGCAACAGCCGGGTCAAATTGACAAACGTAAAGGACTGCATCAAACGCGGCCTGGTCAAGGAAGGCGAAGATCCGCAAAAAGTGGCGGCCGACCAGCTGGTTAAGGATGGTGTAGACGTACTGCACACGATCGGCGGCGACGACACCAATACCGCGGCGGCCGATCTGGCGGCGTTCCTGGCGAAAAACGATTACGGCCTGACCGTGATCGGTTTGCCGAAAACGATCGATAACGACGTTTTCCCGATCAAACAGTCTCTCGGCGCCTGGACGGCGGCGGAACAGGGCGCGGCGTATTTCCAGAATGTCGTTGCGGAAAACAACGCCAATCCGCGCATGTTGATCGTGCACGAAGTCATGGGACGCAATTGCGGCTGGCTGACCGCAGCGACCGCACTGGAATACCGCAAATTGCTGGACCGTTCCGAATGGTTGCCGAGTATCGGGTTGGACCGCGCGGCATTTGAAGTGCACGGCGTTTTCATTCCGGAAATGGAAGTCGATCTGGCTGCCGAGGCAAAACGTCTGCGCGAAGTGATGGATAACGTGGATTGCGTCAATATTTTTATTTCAGAAGGCGCCGGCGTTGATGCCATCGTCGAGGAAATGCAGGCGAAAGGCCAGGAAGTTCCGCGCGATGCGTTCGGCCATATCAAACTGGATGCGGTTAACCCGGGCAAATGGTTCGCCGAACAGTTTTCCGAAATGATCGGTGCGGAAAAAACCCTGGTGCAGAAATCAGGCTATTA
>JBNLFT010000056.1:0-14850 GCA_050305675.1 Methylococcaceae bacterium | reverse complement strand
GGCAACTTCAACCAGCCTACTGCCTTCGGTAATGTATTCGCGGTTCCACAAGCTACGGTCCTGTTGTTCCAGCAAAATCAACTCGCCGTCCGGCGAACTGCGTGCGGCACGACGGGATTCATGCAACAGCATCAACCCCAGCAAACCCTGCGCTTCCGGCTCCGGTAATAACTCGACCAGCAACCGTCCCAGCCGTATCGCTTCGGCCGACAAATCGCATCGTGTCAGCGAATCGCCGAACGATGCGGAATAGCCCTCGTTAAATAGCAGGTACACGACGCGCAGCACCGAGTCCAGGCGATCCGGCAGTTGTTCCAAACAAGGTACCTGATATGGAATGCGGGCGGTTCTGATTTTGGCCTTGGCGCGGACGATACGCTGTGCCAGAGTCGGGGCGGTGGTGAGAAAGGCTTGTGCGATTTCTTCGGTCGTCAGGCCGCAGACTTCGCGTAAGGTCATCGCGACTTGTGCCTCCAGCGAAAGTGCGGGATGGCAGCAGGTAAAAATGAGGCGCAGGCAGTCATCCTCCACGATTTCCTCATCAGAGTCGATTTCGCGGTGCGGACCCTGAAGTTTGTCGGCATTTTCCAGTACCTGAAAACGGGTTTGCCGCCGCAGGCCGTCTATCGCTTTGAATCGACCTGCCGAAACCAGCCATGCACGGGGGCTGGCGGGTACACCCGTTTGCGGCCATTGCTCCAAGGCGGCGCGAAAGGCATCGTGTAGAGCTTCCTCGGCAAGATCGAAGTCGCCTAGCAGGCGGATAAGCGTGGCCAGGACACGGCGCGATTCGCTTTGATACAGATCATGCAAAGTATCACGCACATTCTTATCGATTGCCGCCGGTTGCTTATCGGTTCCTGCTTGACCAACACCGTAGTCATCCGAATTGCCGCGGTTTCTTGATGAAGATTCGGACATTGTTACATTTGACCTCTAGGAAAGTCGGGGGCAAGATCTCGGCCCTATCGTTTGCATGATCACCGGACCTGGATACTTTCAATGATTATACGATTTGATTTGCTTAACCCCGATATTTCACAAAGGCGGCTTTACTATTTGAAATAAGCATTTAAAGCCAATGGTTTAGGTTTGATATGACTTATGTTTATTGGGTACCGTTTGTGCCTGTATTGTTTTCCGAACGATCGGACTTCGAATCTTGAACAAAATCACTCAAGCCGGAGCTGGCTATGCCATTCGCGATGTTTGTCCAATCTTCTTCGCCCGATTTTCCAGAAATTCCGTTCCCTTCATGAAATATCCGGGTTTAGGATTTCCATGAATGACCGGTTTTCACCAATCTGCCGTCATACAGAAAATTTGGAACGGTCACTCGTCACCGGTGGACAACTGTCGGGTCTCTACCCCCGAATTTTTTCGTTGGCGCTCTCTATGCCTCGCGGGTTAAATCCACCACAATTCTGCCTCGAACTTTACCTGCAAGTATCTCTTCGGACGCTGCCGGAACGCCCCTTAGCGGGATTACTCGATAAAGTTGTCGCAACTGAGTCGGATCGATGGTGGTTGCTATTCTTTCCCAGGCTTGCGCTCTTAAAGAACGCGAACAGAAAACCGAGTCGATACCCAGTAAATTGATGCCGCGTAAAATGAAGGGAAGCACCGTAACCGGCAAATCGACCCCACCGGCCAATCCGCATGCTGCGACGCTGCCGCGGTATTGGGTTTGCCGTAAAATGCTTGCCAAGGTTTCCCCGCCCACCGAGTCGATGGCTCCGGCCCATCGTTCGGAATCCAACGGCCTGCCGCTCGGAGCGGCAAGTTCGTCCCGGTGTATCAGCTCCGATGCCCCTAAATTTCGAAAATAATCCGCATACTCATCGATCCGGCCCGAGGACGCGGCCACGTGATACCCAAGTTTCGATAATATCAAAATCGCCAGCGAGCCGACTCCGCCGGCCGCGCCGGTAACCAGCACCGGACCGTTGGCAGGAACAACCCCGTGTTCTTCAAGCGCAAGTAGGGAAAGCATTGCCGTCAAGCCGGCCGTCCCCACCGCCATCGATTCCTCTGCAGAGAACCCTTTCGGTAACGGAAACACCCAATCGGCGTTGACGCTGCAAAACCCCGCATAACCGCCGGAGAAATTTTCTCCTATCCCGTAACCGGTGACCAATACTTCCTGCCCTACCCTAAATTTACCGCCGGCATCGGCGACTTCGACCGTCCCCGCCAGGTCGATTCCGGGAACGATCGGAAAGCGCCGCAAAACCTTACCTTTCCCGGTCACCGCCAGTCCGTCTTTGTAATTCAAACTGGAATGGGTGACTCGAATCAACAGGTCGCCGCCCCGGTTTGGTAAAAAACCGCAGCTCTTCAATTGGGTAACGGAGGCGGATTGCGTACCGTCGGCGTTTTTTTCCACCAGGATCGCGGGAAATAAGCTATTCGACATGATAAGAGCCTCTATTTTGATAATTGATTATGGCCGCAAGCTCTTTCGGATGGTGAACTTGATATGTCGACTAGCACCAATCACATTATCTAATCGTCAACCGAAATCTTACATCGGGTAGCCGACGCGATTCTCCCGACGACTAATCGAGAAGAGAAAACAGAGCGCTCTTGAGCGCGCGGATGAGGGACTTCGAGTATTTGGAAAGACGCAGCGGAACAACAAGTGAACAGGCCGAATCGGCCGGACAGCGACGATCCGCTGTCCGAGCTAACCAACGCGTCGCCGCCTTTGTGCATTACGATAACCGGATGCAGGCAATAACAGCCTGCGACGTTTATTCCGGCTTCTTAGCGGCTTTATACCACCAAGCACCCAACAAGGCGGTCAGGCCGGCAATAAATGCCAACATCAATATCGGGTGTTGATACAACGCGTCGAAAAACGCTCCGACGAATTTCGGCATGCTACGATAACAAGTTGCCGTCCCCATGAGTCGCTCCAATCTATCCGAAAAAGGTTCAGCATATTCCTGAATAATGAAATTGTCCAGTTCGCGCCCTTTTCTCCTTTGACCGGAATTCTTGGGTGTTACAGGCGTTATTTGCCGATAACCGGGGGGATGCGGCCGGTTATCGGCTGAATCCGACAGATTAACCCGGATATTTCACAAAGGCGGGCTTACTGTTTGCAATAAGCATTTAGAACCAACGCCTTCGGTCTGATATGACTCATATCTATTGAGTTTGAGCCTGAATGGTTTTCTGAACAATCGGACTTCGAATCTTGAACAAAATCACTCAAGCCAGAGCTGGCTATGGCATTCGTGATGTTTGTCCAATCTTCTTCGCCCGATATTCCAGAAATTCCATTCCCTTCATGAAATATCCGGGTTAACGGCGAACGAGCGTGAGCCCTTATACTGGCAAAGCGACCGTACCCTGCAATCGCAGGTGCTCAATCAGCGAGATCCGCCTGTTCCTGTTCCGTCAATAATCGCGAGCGGGTCAAAAAACGCATGCCTTCCGGCGCCTCCAGCGAAAAGCCGCTGCCGCGCCCGGGTACGGCGTCGACGATCAGGAAGGTATGCCGCCAGTATTCGTACTGCGCCTCGCCGATATAAAACGGGCAGCCCTCGATCTCGCCCAACTTGACGTCGGACTGTCCGATTTTGAATTCTCCCGCCGGATAGCACATCGGGGCGCTGCCGTCGCAGCACCCGCCCGACTGATGAAACATCAGATCGCAGCCGTGCAGTGTCCGCAGCTTGGCGATCAAATCGGCTGCGGCCTTGGTACAGCCTACTTGAGAACGATTCATTGCAACTCCTCGACCGGCGTCACGGATTCGTTATCCGCATTCCTTAAACCGCGTTAGAAAAATCCCAACGCTTTCGGACTATAGCTGACCAATAGATTTTTCGTCTGTTGATAATGGTTCAGCATCATCTTATGGGTTTCCCGGCCGATGCCCGATTGCTTGTAGCCGCCGAAAGCGGCATGGGCCGGATATAGATGGTAGCAATTGGTCCAGACCCGCCCCGCTTTAATATTTCGCCCCATCCGGTAGGCGGTATTGAGGTTGCGGGTCCATACCCCCGCACCTAAACCGTAAAGCGTATCGTTGGCGAGTCTCAACGCATCGGCTTGATCCTCGAACGAAGTCACCGAAACCACCGGGCCGAAAATCTCCTCCTGAAAAATACGCATGCGGTTGTGGCCGCTGAACACGGTCGGTTCGACATAATAGCCGCCGGCCAATTCGCCCTCCAATTCCAAGCGGCTGCCGCCGGCCAGAACATGAGCGCCTTCCTGGCGGCCGATGTCGATATAGGACAGGATTTTTTCCAATTGGTCGTTCGAGGCCTGGGCGCCGATCATGGTCTCGCTGTCCAATGGATGACCGCGGCGAATAGCATTGACGCGCTCCAGTGCTTGCGACATGAAGGTCTCGTAACACGACATCTGGATCAGCGCACGCGACGGGCAAGTGCAAACTTCACCTTGATTAAGAGCGAACATGGTAAATCCTTCGAGCGCCTTATCGGCAAATTCGTCGTTATGCGCCAACACATCGGCAAAGAATATGTTAGGCGATTTGCCGCCCAGTTCCAGAGTAACGGGAATCAGGTTTTCCGACGCATACTGCATGATCAGACGACCGGTGGTGGTCTCGCCGGTAAAAGCGATCTTGGCGATGCGCGGATTGTTGGCCAACGGTTTTCCGGCTTCTACGCCGAAACCGTTGACCACGTTGAGGACGCCGGGAGGCAACAGATCGCCGATCAGCTCGAGCAGCACCAGGATGCTGGCCGGCGTTTGCTCGGCGGGCTTGAGCACCACGCAATTTCCGGCCGCCAGGGCGGGCGCCAGTTTCCAGGCCGCCATCAGCAACGGAAAGTTCCACGGGATGATCTGTCCGACCACGCCCAGAGGTTCATGGAAATGATAAGCCACGGTATCGTCGTCAAGCTGACTCAAACCGCCTTCCTGGGCCCGGATGCAGGCGGCGAAATAACGAAAATGGTCGATTGCCAACGGAATATCGGCCGCCAGCGTCTCGCGGATAGGCTTGCCGTTGTCCCAGGTTTCCGCCACCGCCAACATCTCCAGATTGGCTTGCATACGGTCGGCGATTTGCAACAATAGATTTGCCCGTTTCGAAGGCGCGCTGCAGCCCCAGGCATCTTTCGCGGCATGAGCCGCATCCAGAGCCTTTTCCACGTCGTCGGCAGAAGAGCGTGCGACTTCGCAAAACGGTTGTCCGGTGATCGGAGTGACGTTTTCGAAATAAAGCCCTTTCACCGGCGCAATCCATTCGCCGCCGATATAGTTGTCGTAACGGGGTTTGAAGCGAACTTTACTGTCGGGTTGGTTGGGATTGCTATAGCGCATGGCGTCCTCCTCGTTTATGTTTGCATTCCGCCGGAATTACAACGTGCAACGTTTCCGCAACTCCGTGGCCAATTCGGGTCTTGTTTTTCAGTTTACCTACGTTTGCCGGCGCTCGGCCAGAGAAACCGAGGCAACCGCGTCGCACCGCCAAGCCGTTATGCGCCTAATCGGGCTTCAAGCGCGATCGACCGGCATTTTTTCCCGTAATTTCAAAAAGCGCCGGTAGCGGTCGATCGCGATCTCCCCGCTTTCGGCCGCCGCTCTGACCGCGCAGCCTTTATCGTTGACATGGCGGCAATTGTGAAACCGGCAACGCTCGAGCAGCGGTTGGAATTCCCGATAGCCCCAGGCCAATTGCTGTTCGGTTAGCCCCGCCAGCCCAAAGATGGCGACCCCGGGACTGTCGATCAAATCGCCGCCGTCCGGCAAATGATACAACGTTGCGGCCGTCGTGGTGTGGCGGCCGTGTTTGGTGGTTGCCGAAACGGCGTTGATTTTCAGTTCCCTATTCGGAATCAATACATTGGTCAGCGACGATTTGCCGACTCCGGATTGTCCGGTAAAAATACTGACACGGCCCACCAGCGAGTGTTTCAATTCATCGATGCCCAAGCCCCGTTTGGCGCTGACGCGGTGCAGCCGATAACCCAGCGCCCGGTAATAATCGAGCTCGTGCTCCAACGCATCGGAACTATCGAGATCGATTTTGTTGAAGACCAGGACCGCATCGATATTGCGGTTCTCGCAAATCGCCAGATATTGGTCGACCAGTAAGAAATCGCATGGCGGCTCGCCGGCGAATACGACATAAACGTTATCGATATTGGCCGCGACCGGCCGCGTTTTGCCGCTGCGGCTCGGTCGCGCGAGCAATGAGCGGCGCGGCAGGATTTCCTCGATGCGGCCTTGATCGGCCGCCGCCCGGGAAAACACTACGCGGTCACCAACCGCGACGGTATCGAGCTTGCGCCGGGTCTGGCACAAAAAAATCCCGCTATCGCTTTCGACGGCTATTCCCTTGCCCAGATGCGATATAACCAATCCCTGTAACAACGCGCTCATCAGGCGGCTTGGATTTTTTCTTCGATATGGGCAATCCGGATCGCCGCCGGCGGATGGCTATAATGGAACGCCGAATACAGCGGGTCCGGTGTCAGCGTGCTGGCATTTTCTTCGTACAATTTGACCAGGCCGCTGATCATTTTTTCCGCTCTCGCATTGCGGCTGGCGAAGTCGTCGGCCTCGAACTCGAACTTGCGCTGAAAGTAGGCGCTGATCGGCTGCATAAAAACGGTAAAGACCGGCGACACCAATACGAAGAGCAACAAAGCCGCCGCGTTCGACTGCACCTGGACGCCCAAACCGGTAAAGAACCACTGTTGGGTAATCAACCAACCCAAGATAGCGAAGCTGATCAGGCTCATGACCGAGGAAGCGGCCAGCATTTTAATGACGTGTTTACATTTAAAATGGCCCAACTCGTGCGCCAACACCGCCTCCAGTTCTTCTTCATCGAGCGAGTTGATCAAGGTGTCGAAGAAGACGATGCGTTTGTGGTTGCCGAGACCGGTAAAATAGGCGTTACCGTGGCCGGAGCGACGAGAGCCGTCCATGATAAAGATACCGTTGCTGCTGAAGCCGCAGCGTTGCAGCAGCGCTTGGATGCGCTGTTTCAGCGAGCCCTCTTCCATCGGCGTGAATTTGTTGAACAACGGTGCGATAAGGGTCGGAAACAACCAGCTCATCAACAACGAAAACGCCATGAGAATCGCCCAGGCGTATAGCCACCACAGTGAACCGATACTGTCCATGATCCATAAAATCGCCGCCAGCAGCGGCATGCCGATGACTAACACCAGCCCGATCGACAACGCTTGGTCCTTGAAAAACTGTTTCGGGGTGTTTTTGTTGAAGCCGTATTTTTCCTCGATCACGAAGGTTTGATAAAGGCTGGTGGGCATTTCCACCAAGGTCATTACCAGGTAAACGCTCGCTACCGCCGCAAGGCTCGTCAACATCGGCGAAAGATCGAATCCGGCCCAAAAATCGAACGCCAGACTGATACCGCCGCCCAACGTCAGCAGTAACAGCGCCGCGACGCCGATCACGCTATCGACGTCTCCCAACTTGCTTTTTTCCACCGTATAGTCCGCGGCTTTCTGATGGGCGGCCAATGAAACACTCTTGCTGAAAGCCTGCGGCACGCGGTCGCGATGTTGCAGGACATAGGATTTTTGCCGAATGGAGAGCCAAACTTGAATGGAATAGGAAATGACTAAAGCAATGAGAAAAACGATGGTAAAGGTGTTCATTGGTTTCGTATCGATATCAAATCTAAGAATTAGCTATACAGATTAGCCAATGCTACAATTTACCGCAACCAATTAATAACCATGGAAACGCTTAATGGCACAGGACCCCAACAATCTTATCTGGATCGACTTGGAAATGACCGGTTTGGATCCCGATAACGATTCGATCATTGAAATCGCGACCATCGTGACCGACAAGGATCTTAACGTCTTGGCCGAAGGGCCGGTTATGGCGGTGCACCAAAGCGACGAAACGCTGGCGGCAATGGACGATTGGAACCAACAACACCACGGCGCATCGGGCTTGATCGAGCGGGTCAAAACTTCGACGACAAACGAGAACGAAGCCCAGCGCAAAACCTTGACGTTTCTTAAACAATGGGTACCGGAAAATACATCGCCGATGTGCGGCAACAGCATTTGTCAGGACCGCCGCTTTTTGCATCGCTGCATGCCCGACCTTGAGCGCTATTTCCATTACCGGAATCTGGACGTTTCCACTCTGAAGGAGCTGGTCGCGCGTTGGGCTCCCGAGTTGCAGCAAGGGTTTTGCAAACAGTCGACCCACGTCGCGCTGCAGGATATCATCGAATCCATTGAAGAATTGAGATATTACCGACAGCATTTCATCAAATTCTGAACATGAGTCAGTTATTCGCGGTCGCTTTCGGCGGCGCCATCGGCGCGGCATTACGCTTTCTGGTATCTAACGGCGTCTATCAATGGCTCGGCCGCGGCTTTCCCTACGGTACGTTGACGGTCAACGTCATCGGTTCGTTCCTGATCGGTCTGATGACGGAAGCATTGATTTTGCAACGCATCGCAATTTCCATGGAATACCGTGCGGCAATTTTGGTCGGCGTGTTCGGATCGTTCACGACATTCTCGACGTTTTCGTTGGAAACGATTTACCTGATCGAGCAGGGAAATTTGCTGAAAGCCTCGTTGAATGTACTGGTCAGTGTATTTGCCTGCGTCGTCGCGGTCTGGATCGGCTTGCTGCTTGGAAGAACGCTGTTCATGTACTCCGGCGGCGTGGTGCGTTGGATGGGTTGGGTTTTTCCCTATGCCCTGGTGGCCGTCAACGCTATCGGCGCTTTCATTATCGGTATCGTCAGTACGATATTGATGCACAAAATCAACGTCTCGCTCGAGCATCGCGCCGCGCTGGTCACGATAATGGTCGGCCTGTTTCTGACCTTATCCAGCCTGTACCTGATCCTCTACCTGATCGAGAGCGGACACTCCTTCGATTCTCACTTGAATGCCATGCTGGGCGTGTTTATGAGTAACGCGATGGTTTGCGGATTGGCATTATGGCTGGGACTACTGGCGGGGAAACAGATATGAGTCATGAAATCACGATCGCCCGCGTTTATACGTTGGAAGGTCACGACCATTTAAATCAGGTACTGGATATTCTACGTAACGAAGAAAACATTCTGGGCGCAACGGTCACCCGCGGCATCGCCGGCTTCGGCGTTTCCAAGGAAATTCATACCTCCACCCTGCTCAATCTGTCGCTGGAACTGCCGCTGATCGTCGAATTTTACGACGAAACAGACAAGGTGATGCGTGCCATCGAAAAACTAAAAACCCGGCTCGAACTCAAGCACATCATCAGTTGGCCGGCAGTTGCTCATATAGCGCAGTCGTGAAGCCCGGCCTTCGCTCACAACATAAACGGCAAGACGTGCTCCGCTCGATGCGCTAAACCTGCCGCGCCGCCAACGCGAGAACCCGGGTAACCGCCAAACGGATTCGACTTTCAATCACAAACCAGGTAACGAGAAAACATGTTAGATCCCCGCTTATTCAGAACTGATATCGATTTAGTCAAACGAGAATTGGCCCGACGCGCCTTTGACTTTGATTCAGCCGCTTATGAAGAGCTGGAGGCCAGACGCAAAGAGATTCAGATCAAAACCCAGGAATTACAGAACGAGCGCAACACGCGGTCCAAATCCATCGGCCAAGCCAAGGCCAGGGGCGAAGACATCCAACCTCTGCTGGACCGGGTTCAGCATCTGGGCGACGAATTGAAAGCCGCGGAAACGGAGCTGGCGGACATCCAGAACAAGATGACCGCCATCCTGGAAGGCATCCCCAACATCCTGGACGAAAGCGTACCGAACGGCAAAAGCGATGAAGACAATGTCGAAGTCTGCCGCTGGGGAGAGCTGCCCGAATTCGATTTCGAGCCGAAAGACCATGTCGAACTGGGTGAAAAACTGCGCGGCATGGATTTCGAACTCGGCGCGAAAATCGCCAGCGCCCGCTTCGTCGTGTTGAAAGGAGCATTAGCCAGCTTGCAGCGCGCAATCATCCAATTGATGTTGGACACCCATGTCAACGAACACGGCTACCAGGAAACCTACGTGCCGTTTCTGGCCAATGCGCACAGTTTGCGCGGCACCGGTCAGTTGCCCAAGTTCGAGGAAGACCTGTTCAAGGTGAACAACGAGCCGACGTTTTACCTGATCCCGACCGCCGAAGTGCCGGTGACCAACATCGTTCGCGACGTGATCGTCGGCGCCAACGAGATGCCGCTGAAATTCGTTTGCCATACCCCTTGCTTCCGCAGCGAGGCCGGTGCCTACGGTAGCGACGTACGCGGCATGATCCGGCAGCATCAATTCGAGAAAGTGGAGCTGGTGCAAATCGTCAAACCGGAAGATTCGCAGCAGGCCCACGAAGAACTCACTTCACACGCCGAAAACATCCTGAAGAAGTTGAATCTGCCCTATCGCAAGGTCGTTCTGTGCGCTGGCGATACCGGATTTTCCTCGGCCAAGACCTACGATCTCGAAGTCTGGCTGCCGGGACAGAACAAATATCGCGAAATCTCCTCGTGCAGCAATTTCGGCGATTTCCAAGCCCGCCGCATGCAAGCGCGCTGGCGCAACCCGGAAACCGGCAAACCGGAACTGGTGCATACCTTGAACGGCTCGGGTTTGGCCGCCGGCCGCACGCTGATCGCGGTGCTGGAAAATTACCAGAACACAGACGGCAGCATTACCGTCCCGGACGCGCTGCGACCTTACCTCGGCGGCAGAGAAGTCATCGAGTAATACCGGACCTCGGCGACCTGCGGCGGCCCAATATCGGAAGACGCGGGCGCCGGCGGTTTCGGTACAATTCCCGGTCTAACCACCGCGCTGCGTTGTACGGCTAGCGCGGCAGATCCGCGCTAGCCCGGATATTTCATGAAGGGAATGGGATTTCTGGAAAATCGGGCGAAGAAGGTTGGACAAACATCACGAATGCCATAGCAAGCTCTGGCTTGAGTGATTTTGTTCAAGATTCAAAGTCCGATTGTTCAGAAAACCATTCAGGCGCAAACTGTACTCAACGAAATTGAGTCAAATCGAACCTAAAACATTGGCTTTAAATGCTTTTTTCAAATAGTAAGGCCGCCTTTGTGAAATAGCCGGGCTAGCCTCCGCTATTTGTTGTCTTCTTCCACCGCATCGCGCAACCGATCGAGAATGTCCGGGATGGCGCTGACTACCCTGTTCCAGCTGGGAATGAACGGGGTTTCGCTGGGCCGGTCCATGAACGCGTCGCCGGCGCGGATCACATGCTGGGTGAACAGTTCGACGGTTTGCTCCTCCAGGTGGCGGTCGAGTTTTAGACCGTTAATGCAGGCATCGCTATAGTAGGCTTCGACCGCATCCAACGCTTCGCGGTAATAGGTGGCCTTCAACGTTCTGAAGGTTTCCCGGCTCAGCACCACCCCTTCGGTCGCCAGTTTACGGAAAATCGCCTTGGCGATGTCGATACTCATCTTGGACAGGCCGGCGTTGACGTCCTTAGGCGACAATTCCTGGTGTTTGTGGTCGTAGGCATCGGCGATTTCGACCTGGCAAATGTGTTTGCGCGACTGGTTGCGATACATTTCCGACAACACGCCGATTTCCAGTCCCCAGTCGCTGGGGATGCGGATTTCCTTGATCGTGTCCATGCGGGTGGCAAATTCGCCGGACAACGCATAACGAAAACTGTCCAGGTAATCCAAATAATCGCAAGGCCCGATGATCTTCTTCAACGACCTTAGCAGCGGCGTCACCAGTAGCCGGCAGACCCGGCCGTTGATTTTCTGATCGGCCACCCGATAATAGTACCCCTTGCAAAACTCGTAATGAAACGCCGGATTGGCGACCGGATAGAACAAGCGCGCCAACAGCTCCCGGTCGTAGGTCAGTATGTCGCAGTCGTGCAAGGCTATCGCTTCGGCGCGTCCGGACGCGATGGCGTAGCCGTAGCAATACCAGACATTGCGGCCCTTGCCTAACTCCTGCGGCGCGATGCCTTTTTCGATCAACTGAACATTCAATTTGCGCAATCGCGGTCCGTCGTTCCACAGGATCCGGTGATGCTGCGGCAGCTCGCTGAAAAATTCGCGCGCGTGGGCAAAGTCGCTGGCGTCCGCATTGTCGAGTCCGATGATGATTTCATCCAAATAACCGACCTGAGCGATCTCTTTAACGATATTCGGCAGAGCCGGTCCTTGTAATTCGGAAAACAGAGACGGCAGCACCAAAGCCATCGGGCGATGTTTGGAAAAGCCGATCAACTCCTGTTCCATCTCGCTAAGGCGGTCTTTATCCAGACGGTGCAGCGTCGTGATCGAACCGTTTTGAAAAAAATCACTCATTCATTCCTCCCACTTTCAGTTTTACAAAGAGCAGTTCCATCGCCTCCCGCCAGCCCAGCGGTGCCGGATTTTGCGACAGTACCCGCTTGTCCTCCGGTTTTTTCAAGTCCAAATAGCTGCCGTCTTTCCTTTTGATGACCGCAGCATAATCGGCCTCTTCCAACATCTTCCGGTCGTTTTCGCTGTCGCCGAGGGCGATTGTAACAATTTTCCGCGCCTGTTGTTGCTGGTAGTTACTCAATAACCAAACCATGGCTCCGGATTTGTCATGACGGCCCATGACGTGCCAGAACCGCCCTCCTTTAATCAGTTGCAGTCCGTGCTCCTCCAATAAGCGGGCGAACTGTCTTCTTTTTTCGTCGCTGTCCTGCCATTTCAGCGGTTCCGTCGCCAGGCGTTGTTTCGCCTGAATCGCTTCGGTCTGCGGCAGGCCGGTTTCCCGCATCACCTCGTCGACGCTAAAGTCGGAAAAACCACGGAACGAGAAACGGTGGCGTTCGCGCAAGCGATGTACGCAGTCCAAGATCTCCTCGATCGGACGGCCCAAAATCACTCGATTTAGCGACCGCTCGAAGCCCGGAAACAGGCCGCCGGGGAAAAACACTGCGGCCCCGTTCTCGACCACGAACGCACCATTATTGTGCAATTGTTTCCGCAACGCGTCGATTTCCGCGTACGTTTTGCTGGAGTTGATGATCAACGGGATCTGCAGCCGGTCTATTCTTTGCAGAACCGGTAACGCCGGTTCGTAGTTATAGTCGCCGTGATCCAGCAGGGTCCCGTCGAGATCGGTAAAAATCAACCACTTGATCATTGTTCTTCGATGCTTTCCAGTTCGATGTTCAAAGCCTGGGTCGAAATCAGCAGTTCCCACATCGATACCAGCAATGACAACACGATCAATGCCACGCTCGCCAAAAAGGCGTACTTGGCGACGATCAGTTTGCCTAAGAATATCAGCGCCATGGTCAGTACGCTGCTGATGATCCCGGTCACCGCCAGCAGCTGCATGAAAATGATCAACCGTATCCTCAAGCGCAGGCTGTCCACCTGCAATTTGGCGATGTGGCTATGCGTTTTCGTGAACAGTTGATGCAGTTCCCTGATCCGCTTGGCGATTGCAAGATATCGGTTGGCATAGGCCAAAAACAGTACGGAAATCGATGGAAACAACAAAGCCGGTGTGGTGATAGTGATATCCATGTTAGGTCGCATAGTCTGTCGTTGTCGAAAGAAAGCACGGACCTCCGCCCGCCCGGTTCGAGTATTTTGGATAACAACTTACCCTGCGTTTGTGACGAAGGTTCGACCGTCAGCCGCGGAAAAACCGCCGCTTGTTTACTCTCGGTCAAAGCAAATTTGATGCCTATGCCTAAATTACGACCGATTATTCCAAAAGAATGAAAAACGATGTTTCGAAAGTAGGAATCCGAATGCCATGATTCCCTCATCAACGCTACGTCCTGTCAGAGTATGCGGTGATTCGAGGCGCGCATCAATTCATTAAGCAAAACGATCGCAAACTCAATCGATTTCCGGTATCCGCGCGCTATTGCCCGCCTTGTCCGAACAATGAATAATGCGGTAGCACCTAATTAAATGAAGTTCCAACAACCGATTCCCGAACGCCGAAGCAGGCGGCATAGAACGCCGACCCGTTCAGTTCCAATCGGCAGCGATATCGACCATCAGGATCCTTTCGCTATCCAACGACAGCGATAGCGTTCTGCACAGGATGCCGGTGTCGAAGTCTTTATAGCGTTCGGAGGTTACGATGTGATCGTAATCGCCGCAATTCTCCAGGGCGAGAATCTGGTAGAAATATGGCCGGCAGGACCAATTGAAGCCGATCTGCTTGGAATCGTTGTACCATTGCCCGTTGCTGAAATTGAAGTCAGGCGAAATCTGCTCGCCCGAATTATCGCACAGGTAAAACCTCAGCACGCCGTAGCGTTCGAAATCCCAGGTAACCAACGCATTCAAATTGAAATCGCTTTGCAGCACGTCCTTCAATTTGTGCATTAACTCATCGATCGCGTTACTGCGCTCGATTTTTCGTTGCTCTGCCGGCAGCTTGCGTTTCAGGAATTTGTTTCTGAGCGACGCGATATGTTGCTGATAGCGGTCCGCCTGTTTGAACTCCGGCTCCGCACCTGAAAACAAGAAACCCTGCATAAACTGGGCTCCGCTGTTCAAGCCGAACATGAATTCGTCGTCCGTTTCGACGCCGACACAAACGATCTGGCTACCCAGCCGCTTCCCGAAACGCGTTAGCAACTGTACGATTTCCTTGGCGACACCGCCCTTTGCCGCCTTTTTGAACAACCGCACATCGATTTTGATCACGTCCGGGTTAAGTAACATAACCCGTTCCAACTGAGAAAAACCGGCGCCGAAATCGTCCACCGCCACCGTCAAGCCGTTGCGCCGGTAGATGCCGACAACTTCCTGCAACTTATGTATATCGGCCTCGGCTTCGGAGATTTCGATGATGATGCGGCTACGGTCGATATTCAATTTCTCCAGCATCCTTAGTGTAGGCAATTCCTTGATATCCGTGACATAATCGAT
>JBNLFT010000055.1:13364-14956 GCA_050305675.1 Methylococcaceae bacterium | reverse complement strand
AAATTCAGCAGCGCGCCTTCTTGTTGTTTTTGCTGCATCAGTTGGATGGCGGCCTGGATTTGGTTCAACGGTTGGCTGACCTGATGGATCGTACCCAGCAAGGTTTCGCGGATACTGCGAATTTGTTCCTCTTCGGCCAACATGGCCTTTAACGATTGCAGATAAATCTCCTCTTGATGCTGGCGTTGTTTGGTGATGTTGGAAATGCTCAACAACAGATAATTTTCGCTCGTTTCTTCGAAAAAGCCGGTCGCATCGGCGGTTTTTTCCTGGAAGGTCTTGGCCGAACAAGCAAACCAAAGCGGGTACTGGCGGGGAGCACTGTCGATGCGGACTTCGTAGTGGTTGAAACCGCCCGGATTTCGCTCCAGATAGGCACGTATGTCGCCCAGCTCGCCGGTTAAGATTTCCAGGAACATCCTGATCGGCTCCGGATGGTCCAGGTCGCTCAGCAGCGTTTTGTACTGCAGATTGTCGAGCACCACGTGGTCGTTTTGATCGAGCACGACCATCGCCACCGAAGAGGCGTTGACGACCGATTCGATCAGCAGTTTCTGATTCTGCAGTTTTTTCTCGACCTGGTATTTTTCGCTGATATCGCGGTGCATGCCGAGATAATGGGTCACGTTTTTCAACGAATCCTGCATCGGCGCGACGGTCAGGTCCGCCAGATACGGCTCGCCGTTTTTGTGCCGGTTGATCAGCTGACCGTGCCACGTCTTGTTCCGGCTGATGGCGTGCCACATATCGTAATAGACATGGCGAGGCGTGGCCTTATAGGAAAGCATCGATTCGTTTTTACCGATGATCTCGGCGATGCTGTATCCGGTGACTTCGCTGAATGCTTGGTTTGCATACAGAATGTTTGCCTTTTTATCGGTTATCGATATCGCCACCGGGGCTTGCTCGACCGCCTCGACGAAAAGCCACGCCGGCAATAATTCCTTGCGCTTGCCGTTCAGAATGTCGATGAACTTGCCTTGCTCCTGGTTGAGTAAGGCGGGATTGAGTTCATTGATCACTTTCTCGATGTCGGTATGAACCTGTAAGTATTTCAATGTCGTTTTTTCCATGGTTCGCTAAACCCCTTGTGCCCCGAGGTGACGGGGGTGATGTGTAATGGCTGACTCGTTGCCTCCGGCCGGGCAGTCGAGTTTGGCAGACTCGGCGGCACGGACTGTCGGCCGTGCCGCCCCGAAGTTCCTTCGCTGGGACTGGTTGAATAACAGATGTGTCATGGGCCTTAATAACGTATGAATAATGTGTATTTGGCAAGCAAAAATGGCGCCAGGTTCCCTGGCGGTGCCGAATAATTTTGTTGTCTAGGACGCGAGCGCTTGCGCGTAAGGCGATTAGCGGGTTTTGTGGGGGCTAATTGTCGTATTCGCGACAAACGATTCGGCCGATTCGAGAGGGATGTTTTTTTTACGACAGATAATCGCACACATTTGGTATGGGTTTGCACTGATTTAGTGGGGATTGCCGGTTAAACCTGATTTGGCATGGTTGATGCACACGTTAAATCGAGAATGCATCAACGAAAAGGCTGAATATAGTGACCGATTATCTATTGCTCATGTTAGGAACCGCTT
>JBNLFT010000055.1:5135-13264 GCA_050305675.1 Methylococcaceae bacterium | reverse complement strand
ACGTTAAATCGAGAATGCATCAACGAAAAGGCTGAATATAGTGACCGATTATCTATTGCTCATGTTAGGAACCGCTTTGGTCAACAACGTGGTCCTGGTGAAATTTCTCGGTTTGTGCCCGTTCATGGGCGTATCCAACAAGTTGGACACCGCCCTGGGAATGGGCCTGGCGACCACTTTCGTGCTGACCTTGGCCGCAGCCGCCAGTTGGTTGCTCGAACATTGGATCCTGCTGCCGCTGCAGATCGGTTTTCTCCGCATCCTCGGCTTTATCCTGGTCATCGCCGCGGTGGTGCAATTTACCGAAATGGTCATTCACAAAACCAGCCCGGTGCTGTACCAGGTGTTGGGGATATTCTTGCCGCTGATTACCACCAATTGCGCCGTCTTGGGCGTTGCCCTGCTGAATATACAGGAGCAATACAGTTTCGCCGAGAGTTTGTTTTTCGGCTTCGGCGCAGCCCTGGGCTTTACCCTGGTGATGGTGATATTTGCCGGGCTGCGTGAACGCCTGGCGTTGATGGCCGTTCCGGAGACCTTTGCCGGAACCCCGATTGCCTTTATCACCGCCGGTATTCTGTCTTTGGCCTTCATGGGTTTTGCCGGCCTTTACAAATAAGAGAGCGATAGCCATGTACGTAGTTTCCGCGATAGTCAGTTTAACTTCCCTCGGCTTGTGTTTGGGCGTGCTGTTGGCAGTGGCGGCACGCTATCTGAAGGTGGAAAGCAGCCCCATTGTCGATGAATTGGAGGCGTTGATGCCCGGTTCGCAGTGCGGGCAGTGCGGTTATCCGGGTTGCCGTCCCGCCGCCGAAGCATTGGCGGTCGGCGATGCGCCGGTTACCCTTTGTCCGCCGGGCGGCAGCGCGCTGGCCGAACAAATCGCCAAACTGCTCGGCGTGGAAATCGATTTAAGTGCGGTCGAGGAGCCGGAATTGCTGGTGGCGAGAGTCAGCGAGGAAACCTGTACCGGTTGCACCCGATGTTTCAAAGTTTGTCCTACCGATGCCATCGTCGGCGCGCCGAAACAGATTCATGCCGTCGTCGCCGATGCCTGCGTGGCCTGCCGTAAGTGCGTGGACGTCTGTCCGACCGAATGTCTGCAAATGCATCCGGTGGAAGTCACGTTGAAGAATTGGCGCTGGCATAAACCCGACGTCGTCGCTCTGGGAGCGTCCGCATGATCAATCTGAAGCGGTTTACTCGGGTGCGCGGCGGCGTGCATGCCGAGGAACGAAAAAGCGGCACTTCGGAGTTACCGATAACGACCGGGTTGCCGATCGCGAAAAAACTGTATATTCCGTTGCAGCAACATGTCGGCAAGCCGGCCGAACCGATCGTCAAAGTCGGCGAACGGGTGCTCAAAGGCCAACTGCTGGCGCACAGCCAGGGCATGATATCGGCGCCGGTGCATGCGCCGAGTTCGGGTATCGTTTGCGACATCAATCCTTACCCGGCGCCTCATCCCTCGGCATTGCCGATTCGGACGATCGTCATCGAGACCGACGGCAAGGACGAATGGACCGCGCTGCAGCCGGTGGCCGACCCGTTCAGTCTGGAACCGGAAGAAATTTCGCTCAGGGTAGGCGCCGCCGGCGTGGTCGGCATGGGCGGAGCGACTTTCCCGGCGGCGGTTAAGCTGAATCTGGGGCGCAAAACGCGCATTAACACGTTACTGATCAACGGCGGCGAATGCGAGCCTTATTTGACCTGCGACGACCGTTTGATGCAGGAACGGGCGGAAGCGATCGTCGACGGAATCCGCATCATGCTGCACGGCATGGAAACGCCGCAAGCCATTATCGGCATCGAGGACAACAAACCTGCGGCAATCAACAGCATGCGCCGCGCCGCGCTGCCGTTTGCAAACATCAAGGTCGTTAAGGTTCCTACCCGTTATCCGATGGGCTGGGATCGGCAGTTGATCCGTTATTTGACCGGACGGGAAGTGCCGGCCGGTTCCAGGGCGACCGACGTCGGCGTGTTGATGCACAACGTCGCCACCGCCTATGCGATACACAAGGCGATACGCCATGGCGAGCCGTTGCTCAGTCGCATCGTCACCGTTTCCGGCGGTGCGGCGATGCAGCCGCAGAACGTCGAGGCGGCTATCGGCACCCTGATTTCGGATCTGTTCGCGGCCTGCCGGGTCGATGCCGGGCAAGTTGCGCGCATCGTCATGGGCGGACCGATGATGGGGGATGCCTTGCCGCACAGCGATTTACCGGTGGTCAAGGCGACCAGCGGCGTGTTGGCGTTGACCGCCGACGAAATCAAGTCCGGAGAAGAACAGCCCTGTATACGCTGCGCCAGTTGTATCCAGGCCTGCCCGGCCGGCTTGCTGCCGGTGGACATGGCTAACCGGATACGCACCAACCAGCTCGACGCGGCGGTCGCCATCGGGCTGAAAGACTGCATCGGTTGCGGTTCCTGTTCCTATGTTTGTCCTTCCAACATTCCGTTGGTGCATTATTTCAAATACGCCTCGGGCGAATTGGTAGCCCGTCAGCAGTCGGCACACAAGGCGGAGCAGACCAAAAAATTAATGGACGAGCGCAACCGGCGCATGGAACGAATCGAGCGGGAAAAAGAAGAGGAAGCGGCGCGCAGAAAAGCGGAGAGGGAAGCCAAGGCACTGGAAAAGGCGAGATTGGCGGCCGAAGCCGAACAACGAGAGGCGGTATGAAGATAAAACCCATCAGCGGGCCGCATACCGGCGGCAACAAGCAGGTTTCGGCGATTATGCGGCAAGTCATGTTGGCGATCTTGCCGGCCAGCGCGTTCGGCATTTATCTGTTCGGGTGGCCGGCGTTGAATCTATTCGTCATCACGATCGTGTCCGCTTTGGTGTGCGAGTATTTTTGTCTGCGTTTGGCCGACAAATCCGGGCGGACGCTATTGGACGGCAGTGCGTTGCTGACCGGATGGCTGCTGGCGATGACCTTGCCCCCCTGGGCACCCTGGTGGATTGGGGTAACCGGCGCGGCCATCGCTATCGTGTTGGGAAAGCAGGTTTACGGAGGGCTGGGCCAAAACGTGTTTAATCCGGCGATGCTGGCCAGGGTTGCGCTGCTGATTTCGTTTCCGGTGGAAATGACAACCTGGGCCAACGTGACGCCGTTCTTGTCGGCGCAGGCGCCGGATTTTATGGCCGGCTTGAGGATTACCTTCGGTGGCCTGGAGCAGGCCGACGCTTATACCGGCGCGACCGTATTGGGCCATGTCAAAACCGAACTGTCGCAAAATCATTTGCTGCCGGACAGCCTTGCCGCCGTCTATGACAGTAAGCAGGCGGTAATCGGCTATATACGCGGTAGCCTGGGTGAAACCTCTTCCGTGTTGTTGTTGCTGGGGGGAATCTGGCTGTTATACAGAGGAGTCATCACTTGGCATATTCCGTTTGTCATGTTGTTCTCGGTGTGGATGTTCTCGGTTATCTTTCACTGGTGGAACCCCGCGCATTTTTTAAGTCCTTGGGTTCACTTGAGCTCGGGCGGCTTGATGTGCGCGGCTTTTTTTATCGCTACCGACTACGTGACCTCGCCGAACTCCGTTGCCGGGCAGATCCTCTACGCCTTTTGTTGCGGCATGCTGATTTTCATTATTCGAACCTGGGGAGGCTATCCCGAGGGCGTGGCGTTCGCCGTGTTGCTGCTGAATGCGGCAACGCCGCTGATCGATCATTATTTGAAACCGCGCATTTACGGTCGCGACCGTAAGGGGTTGCCGCTGGAGATGAAAGAATGACGGTGCTTACCGAATTGAAGACGCGTATTACCTACCAGTCGCTGCTGCTGGCCGGGTTCGCGTTGCTTGCCAGTGCCCTCCTGGGCATGGCGGACTACGTGACGCGCGATGTAATAAAGCTGCGTCAGGAGGAGGATTTGCGGGCTTCGCTGGCCCAAGTTATTCCCGACCGTCTGTACGACAACAACCTGTTGGAAGACAAAGTGATTATTTCCTCCAAGGACGACAACGTCGGTAGCGACGAAACGCTGGTCTACCTTGGCAGGCTGGACGGCAAGGTGAACGCGGTGTCGTTCCGCCTGGTGGCGCCCGGCGGCTATTCCGGCGCGATCAATCTGATCATGGGCGTCGACCGGGACGGCAACGTGTTGGGGGTCAGGGTGATATCGCACGCGGAAACGCCGGGCCTCGGCGACAAGATCGAAGTCAGCAAGTCCAGTTGGATATTGAAATTCGAAGGACAGTCGCTACAGAACCTGACCATCGAGCAATGGGCGGTAAAGAAGGACGGCGGGGTGTTTGACCAGTTCAGCGGCGCGACGATCACGCCTAGGGCGATCGTAAAGGCGGTCTATCAGGGTCTGCTTCTGTTCAAGAACCATCGGTCCGAGCTGCTGGCCGCCTAAGATACGGAGAGTGTCGATGCTGAAAGTTTCCGCTACAGTCAAAAAAATAGGCCGCGACGGGCTTTGGGACAACAACGTCGTCTTCAGCCAGAACCTGGCCTTGTGTCCGTTGCTGGCGGTGACTGGTACCGCCACCAACGGACTCGGCATGGGCTTGGCCAGTTTGGCCGTGTTGACCTGTTCCAACGCCGTCGTTTCGCTGAACCGCAATCTGATCGCAAACGAAGTGCGGATACCGATATTCGTGCTGTTGATCGCGACGCTGGTGACCTTGGTCGATATGAGCATGAATGCCTGGGTCCACGAGATGCACAAGGTTTTGGGCTTGTTCATTCCGTTGATCGTGACCAATTGCGCGATCTTGGGGCGTGCCGAATCGTTCGCGTCGCGCCAGCCGCTGCACCATTCGGTTTGGGACGGCTTCATGATGGGCCTGGGCTTTACCCTGGTCCTGGTGGTGTTGGGCGCGGCGCGGGAAATTACGTCGGCCGGCACGTTGTTCGCCAACGCGACGCTGTTGTTGGGCGACGCGTTCGCGTTCATGGAATTGACGCTGATTCCCGACTACCAGGGGTTTTTATTGATGGCGCTGCCGCCCGGCGGTTTCATCATGCTGGGGTTCTTGATCGCGGGTAAGCGCATCCTGGACAGAAAGCTCGCGGCCCGGGCGGCGGATCAGCTACCCCTGGCCGAAGAAGCGCTCGGCGACGGTTGACAATAGTTTATTTTCCCTTCACTCGGTTCGCTCTCTCTTCGGAGAGAGCATTTTTTTGAATCCGACGGCCGAGGATTGGGTAGCGACATTATCTTTTCTAACTCATGACGATTTAGGAGTAAAGTATGAACGTTGGAGTCTGTTACGCCGAGGCCGAACGGCAGTTATGGCTGCGGCTCGAGGTTCCGGAGGGCAGTGACGTCAAAACCGCGATCGAACTGTCCGGGGTGTTGCAACAGTTTCCGGAAATCGACCTGGAGCAGCAGAAAGTCGGTATTTTTGGTAAGATCACGGCGCTGGACGCGGCGGTTAACGAAGGCGATCGGGTGGAAATCTATCGCCGGATCACCGCCGATCCGAAACAGGTCAAGCGGCGCAGAACCGACTAGCGGCGAACATTGTAGGCCGTGTGCAATGGCTTTGATACACAACGAAAAATTAGGACTTTACTATGAAAGGCGACGAAAAAGTCATCAACTATCTTAACCAGGTACTGGAAAACGAACTGACGGCCATCAACCAGTACTTTTTACATGCCCGCATGTTTAAGAATTGGGGCTTTGAAAAGCTCAACGAAAAGGAATACCACGAATCGATCGACGAGATGAAACATGCCGATCGCTTGATCGAACGCATCCTGTTTCTGGAAGGTTTGCCCAATCTGCAGAGTCTGGGAAAACTGATGGTCGGCGAAAATCCGCAGGAGATGCTCGATTGCGATTTGAAACTGGAATATAAGGCGGTGCCGGTGTTAAGGGAGGCAATCGCCTATTGCGAAAGCGTCGCCGATTATGTGACTCGCGATATGTTGCAGGGCATCCTCGACAGCGAAGAAGAACACATCGACTGGTTGGAAACCCAGTTGGAGCTGATCGGCAAGGTGGGATTGCAAAATTATTTGCAGTCGCAGATGTAATTCCGCCGATTCGGGCGGTGCGGGATCGAGTTCCGGTTTCGCACGCCCGAAAAACGGTAGGTTCTCATAATTCCCGGTCGCTGCAATATTTTCTTGCGCTTTCACGACGGGAATGTCAGATTAAGCGACAACGCGCAAGCTTGCTCTGTGCGATCCTGCGATCCGTTGTTATGCTTGGAGTTGTCATGACCAAATCCGCGTTGTCGTTGTCGCTAGCTATTTTGTTCCCGATTTCCGCGCAGGCCTCCGACAGCTATACCGTCGATCCGCGCCATACGTTTCCCGGCTTCGAAATCAGTCATTTGGGGTTTTCGGTGCAGCGCGGCCGCTTCAACCGCACCAGCGGAACCATAGCCTTGGATCCGGATGCCGGAACGGGCAGTGTCGAGATCGTCGTCGATGCGGCCTCGATCGATACCGGTTTGAAGGATTTGGAGGAGCATCTTAAGGCGGAGGATTTTTTCGACTCGGCCAGTTTTCCCAAGTTGATTTTCAAATCGAATCGGCTCCGCTTCAGAAACCGAAAACTGGTGGCGTTGAGTGGGGAGTTGACCATGCACGGCGTCACCAAGCCGGTGGAATTGAAAGTCGACCATTTTCACTGCGGCATCAATCCGATCGCCCTGAAAACCGTTTGCGGCGCCAATGCCTTCGGTACCATCAAACGTTCCGATTTCGGTATCGACAAATACGTGCCGATGCTGGCGGACGAAGTCAAGCTGGCGATCCAGGTCGAAGCGATCAAGGATTAGTTATTTTGGGACAACATCTCCGAATTTTATAGGGTGTCGGCAGTGGCGCATGCTAATTACCGTGAACGTTTGCTGGCGTTATCGAACCGCCTGCTGGAAATTCAAAAACCGATACAGATTCTGGACAGCATTAAATGGCCGCACGCGTTCCGGGAGCAGTTTTTCGATAGCCATGCCAGCGTTTTGCCGCCGGCCGACTTGGCGTTCTATCAACGGCAGCAGCCGGCCTTCGACCTGACGACTACCGCGCAATCGCTGGGCGAGTTGCGCCGGGAAATCATTCGGCAGTTGGGTAAAAACGATGCGCTGGGTTCGATTCTGCACGATACCACGCTGCAATACATGCGCGTGATCGATTTGTTGCGCAGTCGGGGAAGTCCCGATTTTTTGAGCCATAGTCAGGCGTTATACGGCTCCGCGCGAGACCATCTTTGCGGTGACGACATGAGTTTGTTGGAGCTTGGCGAACGCTTGTGCGGCATTTTCTCGCTGCCGGCGGCCAAGCATCTGAATCGGGTGCATCCGAAAACCTTTAGCGCCGAACAGGCTGTCGCCCGTTTGTCCGAGCGCTTGGGTCGATATTTCGATCCCGGCGCGCTTAGCGTGATTCTCGACGACGGCATCGTGTCCGATGCTTCCGCCGGTGGCGATAAGATCAAAGTCAACAACAAGGCGACATTTTCCGAACTCGATCTGCAGGTGCTGGAAGTTCATGAAGGCTGGGTGCATGTCGGCACGACGTTGAACGGTCGAAAACAACCTTGGGCCACTTGGCTCAGCGTCGGTTCGCCTAGGATTACCGCGACCCAGGAAGGATTGGCGGTATTGATCGAAACCTTGACCTTCAGTTCGTTTCCAAACCGGGCGAAACGGATCAGCGACCGGGTCATCGCCATCGATCTGGCCGAACAAGGGGCCGATTTCATCGAAGTCTACCGGTATTTCGTAGAACGCGACATCAGTCCGCACGACAGTTATACCATCGCCCAACGCGTCTTCCGCGGAGGCATGGTGGCGGGCGGGGCCTGCTTTACCAAGGATTTATCCTATGTAAAAGGCTTTATCGAATTGGTCAACTTCATTCGCACAACGACCCTGGAAGGCGTGCCGGAACTGCTGCCGATGCTGTTCGTCGGCAAGGTGACCCTGGATGATATACCGGTGTTGTACGAACACACCCTGGACGGCCTCATCGCCTCGCCCAAATACCTGCCGCCGATGTTCGACGATCTGAACGGATTGTTCGTCTGGTTCGGTTTTTCGTCCGGTATTGCGCAGATCGATATCGAGAACGTGCAGCAACATTATCGGGAGCTGTTGTCACCGGTGTCGCGAGCGCCGGAGACGGCGGGGGAAGATTGCGAATTCGAATA
>JBNLFT010000055.1:0-4666 GCA_050305675.1 Methylococcaceae bacterium | reverse complement strand
GCGGGTGAAGTGGCGTTTGCGATCGAGAACATGGTAAATCCTATGATAAAAGCGGCAACAATGGCCATTACGCGGTGGGTATTGTATTTCACTTATGCTCCCCATTGTTATTATTAGAACCGGTAAGTCTATCAAAAAATTCGGCAGTTGTTCGCTAATTTCATTTCCTCGATCGAATTTCAAAAAAGCCTCGGTCCGCCAGGACCCCGCAGACTAATCCGGATAGTCCATGACAACGGCGTTGGCTGTAGACGTCAGCGTTCACAACCAAGGTATCGGATTTAGCGGGAGTCGTACTCTCCTCGTGCAGTTGGTAGCTGAATGGTTCTTTTCGAAAAACCGACTTCGAACCTTGAACAAAATCACTCTAGCCTGAGCTTGCTATGGAAATCGAGATGTTCACCCAACGTGCCTGTCCCGATTTTCCAGCCATTCCATTACCTTAATGAAATATTTGGGACAGTCCAGTCGCTGGCACCGCTACGCCTTGCTCGGCCGTCGCAACCGCGTCCATTGGTGGCGAACTGCCGCTCGCCGGGAAGACTTGCCGGCAAATATCGGCTATCCTGGCGAATTTACCCAATCGAGAAAACGATCATCGCCATGAAGACCGAGGGACCTTCGTTAGTTATCTTGTTTATTTGCCTGCTTCTTACGCCGACTTCGCCGGTTCTGGCGGAAAAGCTTGCCACCACTTCCGATTCGATGTTGAAGACGGTTCGGGAAAAAATCGCGTTGAACAAAGAGAAGGAAAATATCGATGAAGCATTGAGGCTGAGGATACTGAACGCGCTTTATGCCGCGGAAGACAACCTGGAGGAAATGGCCACCTTCGAACAAAAGATTCAGGACGGGCAGAAGCAGTTGAAAACCCTTCCGGCCGAAATTAAGCAGTTGACGAAACGTATCGCCGAGAAGGAAAAACAATTGACTGCTCAGAAGACGGAGAACTTCGCCGTCTATCCCACCGACGAGTTGGAGCAGCGCCTGATCATCGAAAAGTCGAGTCAGAACGAGTTGAAATCGAAGATCAGCGAATTGGAGATACAGCTTGCCGAGCAGCTCAAGCTGCCGCAACAAATCCGCGAGCAGACGGCGGCGATAAAAAGCGCCCAGGCCAATCTCAAGGAGGAACAGATGGGATTGGCCTCTTTGGTTCAAAACAAACAGGAGCTCGACGCACGGCAGGCGCAATTGGACAGCCGCTCACGCAAACTGAACACCAATCTGGCCTGGCTGGACCTGCAAAACATCGTTAATCCGTTGCAAGTCGAGGCGCTGAAACAAGAGCTTCAATTGACGAATTTGCAATCCGAGCGCTTAACCGCGCTGATCAAGAGCATCGACGATTTCTTAATCGAAAGGCGTCAGCAGGAGATCGAGCAGGCCCAAGCCGATTTGCTGCAGGCGGAAAAGGAAGCCAGCGACAAGCATCCGGTCATTCGCGCCGCCACCCGCGAGAATATCCGTTATAACCAGTTGCTGCAGGAAACCAACAAGAAATTGGAACTGTATCTCAACAAGAAAACGGATATCGAGAATCGTTACAAACAATTGGAGAAGGATTATCAAAGCGCCGAACAGAAGATAAATCTGGCCGGCCTCAGCCCGGCGCTCGGAAACTTATTGCGCGAGCAGCGCCGCAATCTGCCGCAGGGGAAAAACTACCAGGAGCTGTCGAGCACGATTCAGCAGGAAATCGCCCGCGCGGGGCTGGAACAGTTCCAGCTGGGGGAAGCGCAAAAATCGTTGTCCGATATGGATCAGGCGCTGGTCGACCGTATGGCGGGCTCGGTCGATCCCGCGCTGGAGCAAGTAGAAAAGTTAAAGATCCGTACCGAATTGCGGCTGTTGCTGAATAGCCAGAAAGAGTTGGTCACCAAGTTGAGCGCTATTTTTTCCGGTTATTCGAGAACTTTGGCCGACGTCGATTTTGCGTTGAACCAGTTTGTCACGCTGGGGGAAAAATACGGCCATTATTTGGACGAACGCCTGCTTTGGGTGCCGAGCGCGCCGGTGATCGACAAACACTACCTGAAGGAAATCTACTTTTCGCTGCTTTGGTTCATCGACCTCGACCATTGGCGACGGCTGGCGATCGATATCGACCACAGCGTACAAGCCAGCCCGTTTCTAGCCGCGCTGGGAATTTCGATTATTTTCCTGCAATTCTGGTTCCGCCGTTTGCTCAAAGCGAACATGAAGGATTTGCTGAAAAAAAGCGGCAAGCTGTATTCCGACCGTTTCGTTTATACGTTCGACGGCCTGGCGTTGGCGTTTCTGCTGGCGTTGCCGTTTGCGCTGCTGATGGGCTGGTTGGGCTGGCTGCTGTCGAGCAGCGTGCAGGCGGCGCATTTCAGTCAATCGGTGGCCAACGGGTTGTTGGCCGCTTCGCTGCCGATGTTGATCCTGCAGTTTTTTTATCAGCTGTTCAAACCGCAAGGGGTCGTGAAGTCGCTGTTCAACTGGCAGGATCGGACGGTAGGGTTGCTGTTCGTACAAATCAAATGGATTCGGCCGGTCGTGGTTCCGGCGGTGTTCCTGATCGGGATGTTCGTCGACGACGCCTATTCCGAACACAGCTATAGCCTCGGAAGAACGGCGCTGATAGGGACCATGCTGGTGCTGACCTATGTGCTTTTCCGCTTCACTCACCCCAGTCAAGGACTGGCCCGGGATTATTACCTGGAGAATCCCGAGCGCTGGCTGAGTCGGTTGCGTTATGTCTGGTGCGGCGGGGTGACCTTGATGCCGGTCGTGATAATCGGCTTCGCCATTGCCGGCTATTATCAGAGCGCCTTGGAGCTGCAGCATAAGTTGGTCATCCTGTTGCGGCTGGCGTTTTTTACCGTGATTCTGCATGAAGTCGTCATCCGTTGGCTGATACTGGCAAATCGGCAACTGGCCCTGCAAAACGCCAGACAAAAGCGCAAGCAGCAGGAACAGGCTCTGGCCAAGGAAAGAGAGGGCGCGGCCCCGGCGAGCCCCATTCCGGAAGAGGAAATCCTGTTGGATATTCCGAAAATCAACGAGCAAAACCGGAAATTGTTGTCGGCGACCATCGTCGCCATTCTGGTGGTCGGCAGTTGGCTGACCTTGCGCGATATCTTGCCGGCGTTTTCGATCTTCGAGCGCGTGGTCTTGTGGCAGCACATGGTGCAGGCGGAAGGCCAGGAGACGTTGCAGCCCATCACCCTGGTCAATGTATTCGTTTGTTTGCTGTATCTGTTATTGATGGTCGTGTTCGTCAATAACTTTTCCGGTCTGGTCGATCTGATTTTCGCCGGCAAATACAGCATGACAGCGGGCAGCCGCTATGCGTTGGTACAGTTGACTCGTTATACCGTCGTCACGATCGCGGTGATCGCCGTGGCCAACGAACTGGGAGGAAGCTGGTCGCAGGTGCAATGGTTGGTGGCCGCCCTGGGTGTCGGTCTGGGATTCGGTCTGCAGGAAATTTTCGCCAATCTGGTATCCGGCATTATTTTGCTGTTCGAGCGCCCGATCAGGGTCGGCGATACGGTGACGGTCGGCGATGTCAGCGGCAAGGTCAGTCACATTGAGATGCGGGCGACCACGATTATCGATTGGGACATGAAAGAGCTGGTGGTGCCTAACAAGACGTTCATCACCGAAAAACTGATCAACTGGACCCTCACCGATACAGTGACCCGGGTCGTCATACCGGTCGGTATAGGCTACGGCTGCGACGAAGAATTGGCGTTGCGCATCTTCAAACAGATATTCGACGAGTCGCCGCTGGTGTTGAATGAACCCGAACCGCAGGTGTTCTTTGTCGGTTTCGGCGAAAGTTCGCTGGATTTCAGCCTGCGCGTATTCGTCCGCGAGCTGGCGGACCGCTTGCCGGTCACCGACGATATACACAGAAGGGTCAGGCGGGCGTTCAAGGAGCATAACGTCGAGATACCGTTTCCGCAACGCGATTTGCATATTCGCTCCTCCGAGGTTCCGCTTGGAGGCGGGGGGTGAAATAAAGGCCGATGAGCGTTACCGCCTTGCCTTCGCTGCAGCCTTATTGTCCCTCCGCTCTCGCCGAGCACTTGTTACGGGACGGCGGGCGACGGATTCTGCTGGTCGGCGAGGCCGGAGTCGGCAAGTCCACGTTGCTGCGCCAATTGGCGCGTAGTCTAGCGGCGAACGGCCGGGACTGCTTTGCCGTCAACGCAGATCCGGGATCGCCCGGTTTCGGTCTGCCCGGCACCGTCTCGCTGGGCCGTTGGCTGGGTGAAGACTGGCAAGTGGTGGCGTCCGAAGCGCTTTGTACGTTGGACGCCGGCCGATTTCGGTTGCCCCTGCTGAACGCGGTCAGCCGTCTGAGCACTCCGCCCGCGGCGGCTTTGTTGTTGGTGGACGCGCCCGGTGTGGTGCGGGGGATTGCCGGTTCGGAATTGACGGTAGGTTTGATCGAGGCGATGGCTGTCGATACCGTGTTGACCTTAGAGCGTCCGTCCAAGCCGGTATCGTTGATGGCCGAATTGACGGCGTCGGGGGTTCGTATCGTGCCGGTACAAGCGCATGCGATGGCCTGCCGTCCCGGCAAGAAAGCCCGTGCCGACCGGCGCACCGGGTTATGGCGGACTTATCTGGGCGACGCTCGGGAAATCGATCTGGAGCTGTCCGGACTGCGGTTGATCGGCACGCCGCC
>JBNLFT010000054.1:0-14965 GCA_050305675.1 Methylococcaceae bacterium | reverse complement strand
GCCGGCATTGGCTGTTGTGCCTGCGACTCAGAAGCGCGGGAGGGTGGCCAGCGTTGGCGTAGCTGAGCCGGCGGGATTTCGGATTATATTGCAGATAGGTCATCGTGATGAAATAATCCGCGTTGTTCAAGTCCTCGAACAGAAATTCATTCAACGCGGCCAGGGCCTGGGCCGGGGAAACCTGCCAGTTGGCCTGGGCACGTAAGGCGCTGCGGGTTTCGACCATGAACAATCCGGGACCGATGGAGTGCCCGGAAACATCGACGATGGTCATGTCCAGACAATCCTGACCGCGAAAAAAATAATCGAAATAATCGCCGCCTACCTGTGCGGCGGGCAGGCAATAGCCGAGAATTTCGAAGTCGGCGGTTCGTATCGGCTCTGCAGGCAACAAGGAAGCCTGAATCTGCTGGGCGATCTTCATTTCGTTGCGGGCAATGGCCAACGACACTTCCGCCTCGCGGATTTTCTTTTCGGTTTCCTTGCGGGTCGTGATGTCGTGGATGAAGCCGCTGAATTCGTAGGCATTGCCGAGTTTCAACGGCGCCACGCTGAATTCGACCGGAAACTCGGTGCCGTCGCGGCGCAGTGCGCTATGTTCGATCAGCCGGTTGAGTATTTTCCCCTGACCGCTGCGCAGGAATTCCCGCAAACCTTGATAGTGTTCGTTGCGGAAACGTTCGGGCACGATCAATTCCGCCATGCGCCGGCCGATCGCTTCCTCGCGCGTCCAACCGAACATCTTCTCCGCCTGCCGGTTCCAGTCGGTGACAATGCCGTAGGAATCCATCGTCACGATGGCATTCAATGCCGTTTCCAGAATCAGCCGTTTGCGCTTCTCGCTGTCGATCAACGCGTCCTGAAAATGCTTGCGCGCGGTGATGTCGCGATCGACGCCGCGCCATTTGATGAGTTTGCCGTGCTCGTCTTTGATCGGCAAGCCGGTTGATTCGGTATAAATCATGTGCCCGTCGCGATGGCGGTAATGATTCATCAGCGAGTAAAAAGGCTGCTCGATGCCGGTATTGGGTTGCAGATCCGCCTTGTCCTGAGGGGTCAACAAATCGGTATAGTGCTTGCCAATGATTTCATCCGGTTGAAAGCCGAGGATGTCCCTGACCGCGATGCTACTGTAGATGTAATAACCTTGGGGATCCTGCTCCCAAAGCCATTCGCCGGTCATTTGCGCCATCTGACGAAATCGTTGTTCGCTTTCGACCAGGGCCGATTCGAACATCTTTCGCGAACTGATGTCTTCGGCAATGGCCAAAAAATGACTGGCCTCGCCTTGCCTGTTCTTGATAACGCTGATGGTCTCGTATATCCAGAACGATTCTCCGCTCTTTTTACGATCCTTGATCTCTCCCCGCCATTCGCCGGTGCCCAGCAAGGTTTCCCACAGTTGCTTATAATCGAGCGCCGACGGCTCGTCGGTGTGTAATATTTTCGGCGTTTGACCGATCAATTCGTCGCGGCTGTATCCGGTGAGCTCGCAATATTTGGGATTGACGTATTCGATCCGGCTGCGGGCATCGGTGATCATCACCGCGCTGGCGCTCTGCTCGACCGCACGCAACATAATCCGTGTATGCTCGTCCTGATCGGATTCGTCGACCTCCGGCTCGATTATTACCGCGACTTCGTTTCCGGCCGACATCACGGCAAGGCTAACCGCCAGCGGCACTCTGCGGCCTTGTTTGTGCCGGCAAACGATCGACTTGGAGAGCGAATGTTGCTGCCGCCAGGCCGTCCACAGTTTATTCCAATTCCGGCACTGTTCCTCGTCCGCCAGCAGTATTGCCAGAGGACGGGAAATCAATTCCTGCGCGGAAAAACCAAACAAATCGCAAACCCCGCCGCTGACCTGCCGAATCGACAACGCCTCCGGCGTCTCCTCTCCCGACTCCGGCACGGCCAACAGTAACAGGTTAACGGGTAATTCGGGCGACTCCATTTCTGTATCCTTGTTTCATGTTGGCGATTCCAACAACGTTTCCAGCGCTTGATACCAGACCAGATAGGGCGTCAACGTCCGCTGCAGAGCCCCGGCGACATCATGGTAAGCGCGCTGATAGCGATTTAGCGGTTGCTCCCGCCCGCCTTGGGAAAAATAGGATTGCGCGCCGGCGGCGCCGGATTGGACGATTTTCCTGACCAAGGCGCTTTGTTGTTGTTTCATGCCGAATTCCAATTCGTCGAACAACTTGCGCTCCCACGCGTCCTGCAAGGACACCGTATCAAGCTGCGTTCTTACGACATTCAAAAACAGACAGTCTGAAGTTTCGGCGTAAAGATCGGCGATAGTTTCGATAGCGCAGCCGGTTTCTACCGCCAGTTTGACGACGGCGGGAAAATCCTCGATCAACGACAGCGTCAGCAATCGTTCGCTCAAGTGCTGCGGAAGGGGATCGCCGAGTTCCTGCTGTTCGGCGGGCGCCGAAACGTTTTTGCGTTCGGCATGGCGCACGAATTTCTCCAAGTATTCGGCATATTCGCCAATCAACTCGGGCGTCGGTTTCAACGGCGCGCCGTTGGCGACGCTCCAGAATGAAAATTCCGCCAGGCGATTCTCCAGTTCCAACAATGTAGCATACTGCCGACACGCGTCGAGTTGGTTGTCCAGCGCGAATACCGCCTTTCTGAAATCTTCGCCGGCGAGAATGCAATCATAGGCGAGGTAACTGCTGACCAGTGCACTTAGGTTTCCGTTGTGATTATCGACGGCGCGCGCCAGAAACAAACACCCGGCCTGATTGACGATCAAATTGCTGATGCAGGTCGCTTTGATCGCGGAAGCCAACGGATGAGACGGAATCTCCGGACCGAAGCGTTCGACCAACGGCTTGGGAAAATAGCTCAGCAAGTAACGATCGCAACAGGATGCGGCAACGAATTCATGCCGGTCCAGCAGCTGTTGCGTCAGCCAACGTTTACCCGACGCCATCAACACGGCGAGCTCGGGCCGGGTCAATTTGACGTTTTCGCGCGCCATAACTGCTTTGGGTAATGGAAAGGCTTCGACGGCGAAATCGAGAAAACCGGCCGCCTGCAATCTTTCGGCCAGTTCCAGATAAGGTTCGACCCCTTCGGCGCAGCGCTGTTGTTCCAACGACAAACACAGGGTCTGGGCGTAATTATCGGCCAATACGGTCCGGCAAACCTCTTCGGACAATTCGTCGAACAGAACCTGATAGTCGTCAATGAGCTCTTTCTCGTGCAGTTCCCGCAACAGGATCTTCAGGTTCACTTCGTGGTCCGAGGTGTCCACGCCCGCCGAATTGTCAACGGCATCGGTGTTGATCAAACCGCCGGCCAAGGCGAATTCGATACGCGCCAAACGGGTAAACCCCAGATTGGCCCCTTCGCCGACCACTTTCGCACGCAAACTGGCGGCGTCGACCCTGACGTTGTCGTTCTGGCGGTCGCCGACCTCCTCGTGCTTCTCGCCGGCGCCCTTGACGTAGGTGCCGATGCCTCCCAGCCACAACAGTTCTATCGGGGCGGTCAATAGATAGCGTATCAAGGTCTCGCCGTCCAAATTCTTGTAACGCACCCCTAGCCATTGCCGAATCGCCTGAGACAACGGTATATCCTTGCTGTCCCGGTTGAAAACCCCGCCCCCTTCGCTGAGTAGCTCCCGGTTGTAGTCGTCCCAACTGGAACCGGGCAATTCGAACAGGCGCCGGCGCTCCCGAAAAGAAACGTCCGGATCTGGCGCCGGATCGAGAAAAATATGCCGGCCGCTGACCGCTGCGCGCAGGCAAATGCGGCGGGACAACAGCATGCCGTTCCCGAACACATCGCCGTCCATGCTACCGATACCGACGACCGTGAACGGCTCGCTTTGTATGTCCTTACCCAACTCGCGAAAATGGCGCTTGACGCTTTCCCAGGCCCCGCGTGCGGTGATGCCCAACGCCTTGTGGTTATAGCCTTTGGAGCCACCGCTGGCGAAGGCATCGTGCATCCAGAAGTGATACTCGGCGGCGACCGCATTGGCAATGTCCGGAAACTGGGCCGTCCCCTTATCGGCCGCAACCACGAGATAAGGATCGTCATCGTCATAGCGGACGATACCGGGTAAGGTTTTGACCTTGTTTTCGGCATAATTGTCGGTCAAATCCAACAGGGCTCGCATCAATTGCAAATACGCTCGTTTTCCCGCCTCCGGGAAATTCTCGCCTTCGCGCAACCGCTTCACGACAAACCCGCCTTTGGCGCCGGTCGGCACGATCAAGGCGTTCTTACTCATCTGCGTCTGCATCAATCCCAGAATTTCCGTCCTGAAGTCGTCCGGCCGATCGGACCATCGTATCCCGCCGCGAGCGATTTTTCCGCCTCGCAAATGTATACCCTCCATGTCGGCGGCATGGACGTAAATCTCGAAACTGGGCCTAGGCGCCGGCATGTCGATCACGCCCAGGCTATTGATTTTGATCGCGATCAAATAATCGTCAAGACTCCGGCGGACGTGAAAATTGCTGCGCACGGTGGAATCGATCAAATTGAACAACGTCCTCAAAATCCGATCGTCATTCAAATCGGAAACCGATTCCATATCCTGCAACAATTTCAGACGTATCGGAAACAAACCCTGCTCTTCGCGCGACAATGGGTCGTCCCATTGCTCGCTGGGCCTGAAACGGACCTCGAAATATTCGAACAACAACTTGGCCAGATGCGGATTGTTGATCAAGGCCCGATGAAAACTGGATATCGTGGCGTGAAAACCCAACTGTAAGCAGTAATTGCGATACGTCCGCAGCACGTCGATTTCGCGCCAACTCATACCGGCGAGCAGCAGCAACCGATTCAAACCGTCGTTCTCGACACGCCGATGCTGGATAGCCTCGATCATCTCGAGCAGCAGCGACCTCACCCGTTGTAACGGGCGACATTCGGCTCCTGCAGCAACCACCTCAAAGCTCTTGATGAACAACGGGGACCGATCGATTTCGAGGCTGAACTGAACCTGATCGATCAGCCTTAAGTTCAGATTTTCCAGGATCGGAATGAATTCATCGAGAAATTGTTCGCGGTTGCTATAGAAGTGCAAGCGGAAATTGCTTTGCCCGTGACAAGGAAACAGTAGATTGACTCCGAGCAAGGAAGACCCGGTCATTTTTTCGATCTGTAGCAGATCTTTCAGCGCGAAACGGGGCGGCAGCATGTTTCGGTAATCGGCGTTGAAACTATCGCGATACTTGCGCCAAAGCGAGCCGCCCTCGGCTTTGCCGAATGCCCGCTCCAACAATAGCCTTAACTGTACCGACCACGGCCGACACTGTCGATTCAGTTGTTTTTCCAGTCCTGAAATGTCGATATGGACCTGCTCTCGATCCGGGAGTAAAGACACATACAGCGCGGAATAGCTTTCGCCGTAACTGATCAAGCGAACGGCGTTGGCCCGGCACCGCAGTTGCTCGCATAGGGAAGAAACCAGTTTGCTCTTAATTGTTGTCGATAAAAACGTCTGTGGAATGACGATCAGAAAGGAAAGGCAAAACGGACTGGGACTGGCCAGGAACAAGACCTTCAGCGACTGGGGCTTACTTAAATAGCGGCATAACGATTGCGCCACTAAAGCGAGTTGCGTCTCACCAAGGAAAAACAATTCCAGCTTTGGAAACAGACTGAATATCTCGCGCAGCTTTATATAATCGTGACTGCCGCGAATGATCCTCGTTTTTTCAAGGATCGCAGCCGTCTTCTGCTGTAACTCCGTAACGTGGCAGGAGGCGCAGTTGATCTCGATGGTCCTGAACAAGCCGATGAACCCGTGTTCGATCGATCCGCCGGCGCGATATTCACGAAATCCTATATAAAACAACGGTTCGCTACCGATCAGTGGGCTTTCAAGCGCCAATTGATGCGCGACGGCCTCGCTCTCCCGTGTCAGCAGGCGGTCAATTTCACTCTCCAGTTGCTGCCGACCATTTGCTTCGAAAAATTCCAAACACTGCGCTAAATCGGCACCCGACGAGGCGGAACCCGGAGCGTCCGCCATAGAACCAACACTTGCCGCCGTCGCCCGATAACTGATCGGGATGAATGCGTCATGCTGCAGCCAGCTCAATAACGGCCGGTACTCCTGGAACTCGTTTAGAGTTTTAAGATATTCCAGCTTCTCGTTAATAAAATCGAGAGCTTGAATCATTCGATGATTTTGCGTCAGTAAGACTAGACATTGTTTCCGAATTGCATCCAACGCGGGGGGATCGATGTTCTCAAGGCGGATCAATATGAACAGTTCGCTGCATTCCTCTTCCGCTTCGGCTCCCAGGTAGATAATACCTTGGCTCCTGCGTTTGACCGTCAAAATAGGATGGGCGATCAGACTGAACACCTTACGGTGTTTTTTCTGCAGCACTTGGAGGCCTTCCACCAGATACGGTTCGTTCGGCGCGTTGACCATCAACAAGAACTGTTGCCCGTTGGCCATAGGAAGGGTCTGCAGTGCTATATCTTCGGAGCGGGTCTCCAAGAATTGGTAACAGCGAACGATCAAAGAGGCGAGGAGCGAGGGAGCCAAAGTCGTTAGAAAACTGTCGGGGAAAATGAGAACTGCCGCCAAGGCTTTGAGATATCGCCGCTGTTCGACGTTCTTATGACGGTCAAGCAGATAATGCACCTCTTCGAGCGTCAGATGCTGACGGCTCTTATCGATCGAGGCGTGTGTCGCTTCGAGATAGACTTTCAATTGGCACCCAAACTTGGCTTCAGTAATTTCTTGATTTCCAGCACATTACAATTTTCCCCCTTGGTATAGGTTACCGAGTCCATGAGCGAACGAATGAAAAAAATCCCCATACCGCCTTCTTTCGGGTGATCAAGATCGGGCAGCGGTATTTGTTCCAAATCGAAACCCTGGCCATGATCGTAAACCTTGATGTTCAACTCATCTCCGACGAGCTGAATGGTAATTCTGACCGTTTCGCTTGGATTGTCGTGTCCGGAATGGCGTATCGCATTGGATGTCGCCTCCGTCAACACAAGATTTAAATGATAAGCGAACGCCTCCCGGTCGCCTGAGTATTGCTGCAGCTCTTTACCGATATGCTCGGCAATATTACCGATCAGATCCAGATACCGCGTTTGTGTAGGAATGACCACATCTATCTGAAGTTCCTCGTCGGACATAATTGCCCCCTCTGGCGCTATTGGCTGGAGTTAAAAACATCGACGACGTCTCCATATATCTCGAACACTCGATTCAGCCGGGTTAATTCGAACATTGACAGGACCTGACTTTGAATATTGGTCAGCACGAGCTTACCTGATCTGGCAGCCGCATTTTTGAAACCCGACAATAAGGCGCCGAGCCCCGAACTGTCGATAAATCGTACTTGCCCTAACTGTACGACAATATTTAACTCTCCCTGTTCGATTACCTTCAATATACTTTCCTTCAGCTCAGCCGAATTGTGTGCATCGATGCGCTCGTCACGGATTTCAAGAATAAGATAGCCATTTGATTTTTCTTGCTTTATGTTCATCGTCGACAGAAATTTGATTAACAGACTGAGTTACTTGTAACAGATCGGCAAAGATTACGCACTATTTTTTCCATACTCAACGGTGCGAGAAGTCGCAATATGAGGCTACCGGCTTCGATCCCGTCTATGCAAGCAAAAAAGGCGCAAATTTCGTTGAAAATTGCGCCTTTTTAAGATGGTCACGCTAACAAAGTCGAAGAGTTAGCGCCTAAGCTTTTCCTTTATTTGGTTTTCGTTTCGCCTTTCTCTTTTTCCGCTTCCTCGCTTTCCATAATAATGGCGGACATACAATTCATCATGCTTTCGGTGTAGTTACTGTGAGCGTCCGCCAGAGCCTGAGGCGAACCGAAGCTGGTGCGCAGCTCTTCCAACGTCTTAGCGGGATCTTCCGCTTTATTCAGCGTCAACATCTTCGTGTAATTGCGGTAGGCGGTCAGACGCGCCGGATCGACTGGAAAAACCCCCGGCATATTTTTTGACGACAAATCGACGACGCAATCCGTCATGTGCTGCGGGTCGATATGATAGTCCTTGATATCTTTTTCAGTCTGCATTTGTTCCAGCACAGCCTGTTCGTATTGTTGTTTGTCCGCACAGCCGGTCAACGAGAGAATCGACAAGCCGAATAATATGAATTTTTTCATGAGTTGCATTAATTTTCGCTAATTTGAGTGACTGATTTCCGCCATGGCCGCCGCAATCCAAGCTTCGGCTTCGGCGTTGATATCCTTGGCTTTCTTGCCTTCGGTTTGAATAGCCGGACCAATTCTGACCTGAATGATACCGGGATATTTCAAAAAACTGTAACGCGGCCAAAATTCGCCCGCATTATGTGCCAACGGTATAACCGGATAGCCTGACTTTTGCGCCAGCATCGCACCACCGGCATTGAATTTCTTATTTTCTCCCGGCGCGGCGCGGGTACCTTCTGGAAAAATAACGACGCATAGCCCTTCCTGTAATCGCGCGATCCCCTGGTCTATCAGGGCCTTCAACGCCTCGCGTTGATTTTCTCGGTCGATCGCAATCGGTTTCAACGTAGCCAAAGCCCATCCACCTATCGGTATCCACAATAATGATTTTTTCAGCAACGCCGTTTGTGGAGGCAAAAACAGGCGCAAGGCAACCGTTTCCCATGCCGATTGGTGCTTGCTTAGAACGATATACGACTGATCTTTAGGAAGGTTCTCGATGCCTTGAAGCTCATAGGTGAGACCGCAGGTGATTTTTAACACCCAGAACAGCGCCTTAATCCACAGTTGAGCCAACCAGTATCGCGCGCTGAATGGCAAGACGATGCAAAGCAGGATAATAGGGCCGAATATCACTGTTGAAATAACGATATAGAGGAATAATACGCTCGATCCCAGATAGACCTTAAAACTATTTTTCGTTGACGATAAATTTTGCTGCGTCATATAAATTCTCGAAAACAGGAACGTTAATATCCAAATTTGCGGCGAGGGTCTTACGCCCTTTGCCCGTTTTTACCAATATCGGTCTTGCCCCGGCCGCTCGAGCGGCCTGTAGATCGCGTAGCGAGTCTCCGATAAATGGGAGATTGCGCAATTCCGCCCCGTAATCTTGTGCGAATTGTTCTAGCAAACCGGTCTTTGGCTTTCGACACCGACAGTGATTCTCGGGGCCGTGCGGACAAAAATAGATCGCCTCGATTTTCCCGCCCGCTTCTGCCGCTTGTCGGCACATTTCGTCATTGATCCGCTTTAGCGTTGCCAAATCAAACAGTCCCCTCGCTACCCCAGATTGATTGCTGATCACTACAACCTTATAGCCTGCCTGATTAAGCAACGCGATTGCTTGTAAACTGCCCGGAAGCGCCCTCCATTCCCGAGGCGACTTGATGAATTCATCGGAATCATAGTTGATGACACCGTCACGATCCAACAGCACGTAACGCGATGTCATGATTGTAGTTTCGATATGTCCGCGATTCTCAGAAATTGATCGGATAACATCGTCAACAATGCAAGCCTGCTGTTTCGCAGCGCTTGATCGTCGGTATTTACCATGACGTGATCGAAAAACGCATCGACCGGATCCCGTAACCGGGCCAAACGCGCCAATGCGGCTTGGTAGTCTTTATTGTTTAGCAACGGGGAAAGATCGGCTGCCGAGGCATTCGCCTCCTGCAACAAAACTTTTTCCTCGGCTTCAACCAAAGTTCCGACTTGGGCGGATAATTTACCTTCGACCTTCTTCAGGATGTTGTTGATTCGCTTATTCGCCGCGGCCAAACTATCCGCTTCCGGCAATCGCCTAAATTGTTTGACAGCCTGTAAACGTAATACAAAATCCAGCGGGCGAGACGGTTTGACGCTGATTACGGCATCGAACTCGTCGGCGCGATAACCTTTGTCCAGGCAATAGCCTTTTAACCGTTCGAAAACAAAATCGGAGAGCGCTTGTTTGGTAGCCGACTTTTCATAATCGTGACCAAATTGGGCCAATGCCACGTCGATCAAATCGACCACATCGAGATCGAGTTTGTTTTCGATGATGATACGAAGGGCTCCCAGCGCAGCTCGCCGCAACGCGTATGGGTCCTTGTCGCCCGACGGAATCAAGCCGGCGCTGAAGATGCCGCACAAGGTGTCAATCTTTTCGGCGATCGAAAGTATTTGTCCGGTTTTAGTCTTCGGAGTCGGACCACCGGCCTGTTTCGGAAAATACTGCTCTTCCAACGCAACGGCCACCTCTTCCGGCTCGCCATCGGCCAGCGCATAGTAACGTCCCATGACGCCTTGCAGATTGGCGAACTCGCCCACCATTTCGGTTAACAAATCGGTTTTCGCCAACAGCGCCGCACGCTGAGCGAGATTCCCGTCGAGCTGCATCTGGCCCGCGATATGGTCGGCAAGAAAACTGACGCGTCGGGTCTTATCGCCGAGAGTGCCGAGTTTTTGCTGAAAGATGATCGACTCCAACCTTTCCACGCGCTGTTCCAGTTTCTTTTTTCGGTCTTGATTCCAGAAAAACTCCGCGTCGGCAAGACGAGGTAGAATGACTCGCTCGTTTCCGTATTGGATGGATTCCGGCCGCGAACTTTCGATGTTGCTGAATGTAATGAAGTGCGGCAACAAACCATTCTCCGAATTTTTCACCGGAAAATACTTCTGGTTTGATTGCATCGTCGTGATCAGCACCTCTACCGGCAATTCCAGAAAGCGCGGATCGAAGTTCCCGGTTACCGGCACCGGCCATTCGTTAATAGCTGCGATTTCCTCCAACAAATCGTCTTCGATATGGGCAGTACCACCGACAACGGCGGCCGCTTTTTCGGCCGATTCACGAATAATTTTTTTTCGCTGCTCGAAATCGGCAATCACCCTTCCCTGCTTTTCCAGTATATCGGCATAGTCCTGTTGCCTGTGGATTTCGATCGGTCGGGGAGCATGGAAGCGATGACCATAGGTTTTACGGTCGGTCGTTAAACCGAGAATCTCGCATTCAATCACGTCCTCGCCAAACAGTAAGACGATCCAATGTACCGGACGCGCGAACTCAGTGTCACCGCCGCCCCAGCGCATTCTCTTGGCGATTGGTAGCTGCTGAATACTTTTGCGAATCATCTCCGGCAACAAGTCTTCACTTGGTTTGCCGGACACATTTTCGGTATATGCCAGCCAGTCGCCTTTCTCCGTGGTCAGGCGACCCAACTGATCAACGGTCGTCCCGCAGCTGTTGGCAAAACCTTGCGCGGCTTTGCTCGGGGTTCCGTCTTCGGCAAATGCGGCTTGGATGGCGGGCCCTCTTTTTTCTATAATCTTATCGGCTTGCGCTGTCGCCAATTCGCTTACCAATACCGCCAACCTCCGCGGTGTCGCGTATGCCTTGATTTCCCGGTAGGACAATTCGGAAAGCTGCAATTCCTTTGCAAAAATATCGGCTAGGCTGCTGCTGAGTTTGAGCAAACTTTTCGGCGGCAACTCCTCGCAGCCGATCTCGATGAGTAGGTCTTTTGTCGCTGCCATCATTGCACTCCCTGCCTGGTAAGAATCGGAAATCCCAACGCTTCTCGGCGGGCGTAATAAGCTTCTGCGACTGATTTCGACATATTTCTGACGCGGAGGATATAACGCTGCCTTTCGGTCACTGATATTGCGTGTCTCGCATCCAACAAATTAAAGGCGTGAGATGCCTTTAAGACCATTTCGTATGCGGGTAAAGGCAGATCCTTGTGTATCAGCTTGTCGCAGTCCTTTTCGTAGGTATCAAAGCAAGTGAACAGAAAGTCCACATTCGCTTCATCAAAATTAAAAGCGGACATCTCGACTTCATTTTGATGAAAAACATCGCCATAGGTTACGACACCTTGTGGCCCTTTGGTCCAGACGAGGTCGAACACGCTCTCTACGCCTTGAATATACATTGCGATGCGTTCCAATCCATAGGTCAGTTCGCCGGTCACCGGTTTGCATTCCAAGCCACCGACCTGTTGAAAATAGGTAAACTGCGACACTTCCATGCCGTTCAACCAGACTTCCCAGCCCAGGCCCCACGCTCCCAAAGTCGGCGACTCCCAGTTGTCTTCCACGAAGCGCACGTCGTGTTCCAACAAATCCAGTCCCAGATGACGCAATGATCCAAGGTACAAGTCCTGAATATTGAGCGGAGACGGCTTAAGAATCACTTGGTATTGGTAATAGTGCTGCAGACGCATCGGATTCTCCCCAAAGCGTCCGTCGGTCGGCCTTCTCGACGGTTGTACGTAGGCGGTGTTCCAGGGCTCCGGTCCTATCGCTCTTAAAAAGGTAGCGGGATGAAACGTACCTGCGCCGACTTCTTGATCCAGCGGTTGCAATAAGACACATCCTTGAAGGGACCAATATTCCTGTAAGGCATGGATCAAGCCCTGGAATGTCGATAAATCATTATTGTTGCTGGACACGTTATAGCTTCGTTGCAGTGAAAATTGGGAATTATAACTGAAAATGCACAGCGGCTAATAACTAAATAAGGGGCTTTGGCGGGAATTGACTCGGGTTACCAGTTTTTCAGGAATGGTATTCGTTCTTGACTATTCATCATTACTTACAGAATACCCAATGGATTCGTCAATAAAAAACCCCCGCCACCTTACGATGACGGGGGTTTTTATCCCTATTTCTAAAAACTAGGTTTTCAGAAAATTATCATTAGATGAAAGTTGGGATCAATGGAGCGTCAACCATAACCATTTGACGGTTGCCGGCTTCGTCGAAGAAGAACAGCAGACCAGCGAAACGGCTGTCTGGGTCGTAGATCAAGTCGGCCAGACGGTAAACTTCCCATGCAGCGTCAGAAGCTGTAACGTTAACAGTTCTTGTCTCACCTGGAGCCAATGGGCTGTTATCGGAAACAGTCAGACCTTCTTCAGCCAACAGGTCATCAGGATAACCAGTTTCGTCTTCCAGTACATCTGGATCCAAGAAGCGAACTGAAGCAGTCATGAATTCACCCAGACGAACCGCTGAATCACCGTTGTTGGTGACGGTCAGTGTCATTTGCATAGCACGACCAGGTACACGGTAAGAGGCGTCTTCAACTTTTACAGCAACGGTAGACTCAGGCATTTGGATAGATTTGATACCACGCATCAAACCTGCTTGCAGAGGAGTAGTCACTGGGTATTTTTCGTTGGTTGTGCTCATAGAGCCGGCAACGACAACCAGTACACCAATTGCGAATGCAACACCAATTTTCTTGTCGCCAGCAGTGATCAGAGTATCTGCTTTACCGCTGCTAACAGCGATGTGACGTGGTACGAAAATTGGACGTTTAACCCATACCCACAACCATGCTAAGCCTAATGCATACCAGAAAGCATGCCAGAAGTAGATGTTATCCAAAGAATAATCTTCCAGATCGATAGTATCGCCTGTCAGAGTTGTGATTGGGTTGACGAATTCGCCCATTGAACCAGTGATGGTAACCCATTTACCTGGACCAATGATTGGACCACCGCCTTCGACGTTCATCATAGTGTGAACGTGCCAATCGCCTGGACGACGTGCTTTCAACAATACTTTGAAGTCATAAGTTTCACCCAATTCCAGACTTACGGAACGAGGAACCAATTGACCACCAATCCAAGAACCTGCACGAATGAAAACAGGACCTGGAATACCGATGTTCAAGAATGAAGTTTCGGGTTTATCAACAGTTTCAGGCCATCCAGCGAATACGTGGAATTTGCCAGAAATTGTCATTGTATCGTTTACAGCCACTTCATCTTTCGACCAGTTCAGATCAAACCAGTGAATTGTACGCATACGCATGAACGCAGCCTGTGACTTTTCACCGTGAGCTGAAGCTGCAGGTGTGTAAAAGATCGCTGCAGTCATAGTGACCAGCAGTGCGACAAAGGATAGTTTAGCAACCTTGTCTTTTATTATTTTCATATATCCTCCTCTATTTCTAGAGAATCTGTAATTAAGGACTTTCTGACGGCCGGCTTTATTGACCGCCAGCCTTCGTTTTATTTTTATAACCTTCTTAAGAAGCGTCGTCTGCGATGAAGTCAGTTTTAGAGAACCAACGACCGAAGAAGTGCCACAAGAAGTAGATAATGATAGATACGAAAGCAGAGAAGAACGCTGATACTGGAGCAACGTCTTTACCGAAAGTTCTCAATGTACCTTTTTCAACCATACGAATGTACTCAGGAGTACCAGTACGTACATAGTGATAACCTTGCAAGTCAGCCAGAGTCATCATCATGCCGTTGTACTCTACGGGTACGTGCAATGGAGCAATGATTGGCCAGTTACCTGGGTAGAACAACAATCCGTAAGCCATACCACCGACAACAGCGGTCAGCGTCATGGAACCGCCCAACATCAATACTACGTCAAGAACGATAGCACCTGGAATCAGGTTTGAAGGGAAACAGATGTTTACTGGGAAATAAGTCCAGCCCCAGAAGTTCATGTAACGGTTGATCCACTCACCCAACAACAGCGCCAATACAGAAACAGTAGCGCCGATTGGCAGACGGTATCTCCACCACAGACAGGCTTGAACAGCGGCAGGGAACGTGATTGAAACGATTGGCGCCACGGTTACCCACAGACGTCTATCTTTCCAGTCGGTCCAGAAGTCCCAGTCGCCACCAGTCAACATGTAGTGAATGTGGTAACCGCCCAGAACGGCCGTAAATAGTGTAAAAAGAATCATCCAGTCAAACGCACGGGACACTTGTACCGCTTCCGCACGAGATCTTACAGCTGATTGAGATGCGCTCATTAGCTTACCTCCTAAAAATTAAAATTATATTTTTTTATTTACCATCCACTCGATTCGCTCCGCTACCGTAGCAGCGGAGCGATCGGAGATAGTATTTTACTTCAAAAAGCTATGCAATTAAGCCAGATCTTTTTTCAGTAATTTTGTAATTGCCATTACTTCTGTGTTTACAACACCCATGATGGCAAGAGCAGCCCAACCAAAGAATACGAAACCGTAGTGCA
>JBNLFT010000053.1:0-15040 GCA_050305675.1 Methylococcaceae bacterium | reverse complement strand
TCCGACCCGATCGTGGAGCGATTGCTGGTGCCCGATATGGCGTTGACCGTGGCCGAACGCTTCGCGGTCGAGGAAGGCAAGCGGGTGCTGGTGTTGATGACCGATATGACCGCCTATGCCGACGCCATGAAGGAGGTCGGGGTGTCTATGGAGCACGTGCCGTCCAATCGGGGATACATGGGCGACCTGTATTCGCAACTGGCCAAACGCTACGAAAAAGCCTGCGACTACCGCGGCGCCGGATCGGTCACGATACTTTCGGTCACGACGATGCCGGGCAACGACGTCACCCATCCGGTGCCGGACAATACCGGTTACATTACCGAAGGCCAATTTTACCTGCACGACCGCATGCTCGACCCCTTCGGTTCGTTGTCGCGGCTGAAGCAGCACGTCATCGGCAAGGTGACCCGGGAGGATCACTCGCAAGTCATGAATACGATGATTCGTTTCTATTCGGGTGCCAACGAGGCCGAACAAAAGCAAGCCATGGCTTTCGAACTATCGGATTTCGACCGTAAACTGCTCAAGTTCGGGCGCCTGTTCAGAAAGCGCTTCATGGACATCAACGTTTCCATCAGTCTGGAAGCTTCGCTGGATTTGAGTTGGCAAACGCTGGCCGAGTGTTTCGACGAAAACGAATTGCTGATGAAACAGTCTTTGGTCGACAAGTATTTTCCGCGCCATGAGCAGACTGCAATACAGTAAGGCTTCGCTGCACAAACAAGGCGCCCGGCTCAAGCGTTACCGCCAGTATTTGCCGTCGCTGGATCTCAAGCGCCAGCAACTGATCGCCGAGCGAGCCAAGGCGTTGAAACAACTGCAGGCCAGCGAACGGGAAATCGAACAGGTCCTGAAATTCGTCGGCGACAAGCTGCCGATGATGGCCGAGTTCGCCGTCGACCTGGAGCAATTGGTTACCGTCGACGACATTCGTATCGAGACGGAAAATGTGGTCGGCGTGGAAGTTCCACGGTTGGTCGGGGTCGCCATGACGGAACGGCCGTATTCGTTTTTCTGCAAGCCGCATTGGGTAGACCTGGTGGTGCGTAAAGTAAAGGAGATGCTGGAGCTGCGTATCCGCCTCGAAGTGGAAAACGAACGGCTGCGGCTGTTGGAGCTGGCCGTCAAAAAAGTCACCCAACGGGTCAATCTGTTCGACAAGATACTGATTCCCCGCACCGAACAGAATATCCGCAAGATTCGTATTTTTCTGTCGGACGCCGAACGGGCGGCAGTGGTCAGAGCCAAGATCACCAAACAAAAACGGCTCAAGGAAACGTCGTGGCCATCGTAAAGCTGAAAAAAATCACCTTGTGCGGCCTGCTCGAAGAGAAATCGAGGATCTTGGAGCAGTTGCAGCGGCTGGGCGGCGCTCACCTGATTCCGTTGACCGCGTTGCCGGTATCGGCCGCGGAGGCCTCGCAACAGATTACCGAAACGGCGACCGACGCATTGAAATATCTGCTGCAATGCCGCAATAAGCGGCACCAGTTGCATACCTCGGAAAACTTCGACCTGCAGGAAGTCGTCGATCGTACGTTGATGGTGAAGGCGGAATGCCGACGTTTGTCCGATCAACGCGATTTTCTGCAGAAGCGTATCGGCGAAATCGAGCCCTGGGGCGATTTCAGGCTGACCAACCAGGAGGACCTCGGCCGGATACGGTTGTGGTTTTACATCGTGCCCAAGCGCTTGATGAGCAAGCTAGACCCAAATCTGGTTTATCAGATCGTGCATCAGGACAACATCCGTTGCTATGTCGTGGTGTTGGCCGAGCAGGAGCCGGAGTCGGCGGCCATGCCGGTGCCGAGGACACATACCGGCAAGATCCCGTTGTCGCAATTGAAAAACCAGCTCGCCTACACTCAACTGCAATTGGAGGATATCCAGGCCGAACGGGAATCGTTAACCCGGTGGATTACGCTGATATCGTTGAGTCTGGTCGAAAATCAGGACCAGGCCGATCTGAAGGTCGCCCACGCGATGGTAATGGATAGCAAACCGTTTTTTGTCGTTCAGGCATGGATCGCGGCGGGCCAACAGCAGCGTTTTGTCCATTTCGCCCAAACCCAGCGGATCGCCCTGCAGATAGCCGAACCCGGTCCGGACGACCGGCCGCCGACGTTATTGGACAACCGGGAGCCACTGGCCGGCGGCGAGGACGTGATCGGATTCTATCAGACCCCGGCCTATCACGATTGGGACCCGTCAATCGTGGTGTTCTTTTCGTTCGCGCTATTTTTCGCGATGATCCTGTCGGACGCAGGCTATGCCGCCGTGTTCGCGCTGTTTCTGGCAGTCAAATGGCGTAAATGGGGAAGCGGCCGCAAGAGCCGGAGGTTACGCATGTTAGCAGCGGTGACAGTCCTTTTTTCATTGCTGTGGGGCATGCTTACCGGCAGCTATTTCGGCCAGGCACCGGCTGCGGGCGGGATTCTGGCCGGATTCAAGCTGCTCGATCTCAATGATTTCGACAGCATGATGCGTTTGTCCATTGCCGTCGGTGCCGTTCACATCGCCTTCGCCAATCTGTTCAAGGCCCTTCGTAAAAAGATACTGGCGCCGGTAGGCTGGATTTTTGCCGTCGTCGGCGGTTTGCTGTACTGGCTGTCGATATCGCTAGCCGATACGAACTTGCAACTCGCCGCGTACGCCTTGTTGACACCGGCAGTGCCGTTACTGTTGTTGTTCAACGGCCGGCGCTCGATCCGGCGGCCGGCCGATTTGTTATGGCGCATGTTCGACGGCCTCAAGAGCCTGACCGGCGTCACCAAACTGTTCGGCGACGTGCTCAGTTACATGCGGCTGTTTGCCCTCGGCTTGGCCAGCGCGTCGTTGGCGCTGACGTTCAATCAATTGGCGATTCAGGTCTATCATTCGGTGCCCGGCGTCGGCCTGTTGTTCAGCTTGTTGATACTGTTGCTCGGACACGGTCTAAACCTGGTGCTGTGCCTGATGAGCGGCGTCGTCCACGGGCTGCGGCTAAATTTTATCGAGTTCTATAATTGGGGGGTCTCCGATGAGGGATATCCGTTTAAATCATTTTCGAGAAAGGGAGACTAAGCATGGCTGACTTGGTGGTAATTTTAGGTTGGATCGGTTTGTACGCGCCGATGGCCCTGGGGGCGATCGGCAGCATCGTCGGCTGCGCGGTGTCCGGACAGGCGGCTATCGGCGCCATGCTCGATACCGAAAGCGGCTACGGTCGCTATGTCGGGGTCTCGGCCATGCCTTCATCGCAGGTAATCTACGGTATCGTCATCATGTTCACGCTGAACCGCCCCATTACTATCGACAACGCGGCGGGGATATTCGCGATCGGGGTATTGGCCGGACTGGCCTTATTGTTCAGCGCGGTCTACCAGGGTCAGTGCTGCGCGTCCGCCATTCATGCCGCCAAGGCCAAGCCGGAAATCTTCGGTTTGTCGATCGCGCCGGCGGCGATCGTCGAAGGATTCGCGGTGTTTGCATTTATTTTCGCGCTGGTGATCAGCGCGGGTATCCCACAGGCGGCGCTATGACGGATAAATCACAGCATGTCGCTTCCTCAGGCGTGGAAGCGCTGATCGACAGGTTGAAGAGCGAAGGGGTCGCGGCCGGGCAGAAAAAGGCCGAAGACATCGTGCTGGATGCGCAAAAGCGTGCCGAATGGCTAATCCAGGAGGCCGAAGAGGAAGCTCGCCAATTGAAAGAAGACGCCCGGCGGGAGGCCGACCGCATCCTGGCTACCGGTAAAGACGCCCTGCAGTTGGCGGCGCGGGATGCCTTGATCAAACTGCGCGACACCTTGTTGAACAGTTTCAGCCAGGAGGTGACGCGGGTGGTCGGGCAAAAGATGCGGGACCCCGCCTTTCTCGATCAATTGATTCTGGCGTTGGCCGGCAAGGTGCGGGAAAAGACCGGGCTGGACCAAAGCCGTTCCGTGGCCGTGCAGTTGCCGGAAGACGTGATGGGCGTCGACGAACTGAAAAAGAACCCGGAAGAACTGCAACAGGGCGCGTTGTCGCATTACACGGCTTCGCTGGCGGCGGACATGCTGCGTGAAGGCGTTCGTTTCGAAATCAGCGGCGATCTTGGCGGAGGACTGTTCGTCCGCTTGGAAAATGAGGAAATGCAGATCGATTTCAGCGACGAAACGGTGGCGGCATTGTTGCTGGAACACATACAACCGCGTTTCAGGGCGTTGTTGCAAGGCATCGTCAAGTGATTAACGAGCGCTTCAAATACGCCATGCTGATGGCCAGCCTGCCGCCGCACAAGCGCGATTTATTCGCCGCGACCCAGACCCCGATTTCGCAGATTCAGTTGGAAAAGCGTCTGCGTTGGCTGGAACCGCAGGACGCCGAAGACCTGAATAAGATCCAGGCGTTGCTCTATTGGTCGAAAATGACCGATGTCACGGACCAGGACTATATCGCACAAACCGCGGCCGAGTTGCACTGCATTCACAACGAATTCTTCAGGCAGGTGATTTGCTGGCGGTTGGAATTGCGGACATTGGTTGCGGCGATGAGAAAACGCCGACTGGGATTGAGAATGCCGCCGGAAAGACCGGCGTTGGGTTTCGGTCGCTGGACGCTGTTCATCCGCAACAACTGGGAACAACGCGACTTCGGTATCGGGCGGCAGTTGCCTTGGTTGGAAGAGGTCTACCGCCTGTTGGAAGGCGAAGACAGCCTGGCATTGGAAAAATTCCTGCTCAATCTGGTCTGGCAGCACTACGAACAACAAGGCAACGGCCATTATTTCGATTTCGAGGCGGTTATCATATACGTCTTGCGCTGGGATGTGATCAGCCGCTGGAATCATTACCACCGGCAGCCGGCGCTGGACCGTTTCTCGGCGTTAGTCGACAACCGTTTACAGGGTGTTCTCAACAGGTTTTGACAAATGAACATAGAAACTCAGGCAAGCGCCAAAGTCGTTGCCGTTCAGGATGATATCGTAACGATACAAACGTTGCCGGACAGCGACAAACCCTTGATGAAAAACGAAGTGGTTTACATCCTGCCTAGCGGCGGTTCGGCGCAACGCCAGGAACGTTTGAAGGCCGAGGTATTGCGGATACACGGCAACAGCGCGGACGCCCAAGTCTACGAAAGCACCTCCGGTGTCGCCGTCGGCGACCCGGTCGAGCAGAGCGGACAAATGTTGTCGGTGGAACTGGGGCCTGGGCTGTTGGGGGAAGTGTACGACGGTTTGCAAAATCCGCTAGACCTGCTGGCCAGCGAATTCGGCTATTTCCTGCCGCGAGGCGTGGACCTGCCGGCGTTGGACGGCAACGTCAAGTGGGCTTTTACGCCGACCGTCAAAAGCGGCCACCGGGTGACCGCCAGCTCCGTCGTCGGCACCGTCGTCGAGCGGCGTTTTACCCACAAGATCATGGTTCCTTTCGATGTCGCGGGAACCGCGGAAGTGACCTGGATTCAGGAAGGCAACGTGACGGTAACCGAGCCGGTGGCGGTGCTACGGCTGGAAAACGGCCAGCAACGCAATGTCTATTTGAAACAAAGCTGGCCGGTCAGGATACCCATACCGAAACGCCTGTTGTCGAGCAATATCGCCGAACGCTTGTATCCCAATCGGCCGTTGATCACGCATTTGCGGCTGATCGATACCTTTTTTCCGATCGCACAAGGCGGTACCGGGTGCATTCCCGGCCCATTCGGCGCCGGTAAAACGGTGCTGCAGAACCTGATTTCGCGCAATTCGGATGTCGATATCGTTATTGTCGTGGCCTGCGGCGAGAGGGCGGGCGAGGTGGTCGAGACTATCAGCGAGTTTCCCCAGCTGTCCGACCCCAAAGGCGGCGGCTCGTTGATGGATAGGACGGTCATTATCTGCAATACGTCGTCGATGCCGGTGGCGGCGCGCGAGGCGTCGATCTATACCGGCATCACGTTGGGCGAATATTATCGCCAGATGGGGTTGAACGTACTGTTGTTGGCCGATTCGACGTCGCGTTGGGCGCAGGCGATGCGGGAAACCTCCGGCCGGCTGGAAGAAATTCCGGGCGAAGAGGCGTTTCCGGCCTATCTGGATTCCTCGATCAAGGCCATCTACGAACGGGCGGGGCAGCTCGCGACCGCCGACGGGTCCTGCGGCAGTCTGACCCTGATCGGCACCGTTTCCCCGGCCGGCGGAAATTTCGAGGAGCCGGTCACCCAGTCGACGTTGAATACCGTCAAAACGTTTTTGGGGTTGAGCGCGGATCGGGCCTACAAACGTTTTTACCCGGCGGTCGATCCGCTGATATCTTGGTCGCGTTACCTGGAACAGTTACAGGAATGGTACGGCCGCGAACTGGAACCCGATTGGACCCGCCATGTGCAAGCGGTCCTGGAATTGCTCAAGCGCGGAGACGACATTTACCAGATGATTCAGGTGGCCGGGGAAGAGGGCATCACGCTGGACGATTATATTACCTACCAGGAAGCGCTGTTCGTCGACATGGTTTATCTGCAACAGGATGCGTTCGACGAAGTCGACGTCGCGGTACCGATCAGGCGGCAGCAGGAAAATTTCAACCGGATCTATCGGTTGGTTACCGCGGAATATCGGTTCGACAACCAGCAGCAGGCCAGGGATTATTTCGTGCGCCTGACCGGCCTGTTCAAAAACCTGAATTATGCCAAATTCAAGTCGGCCGAATATCTGGCTTTGCAGGGAAAAATCGACGAGCTGGCAGCCGGCGTGCAAAGAGGAAACTGAAAACAACCGTCCAAATCCGTTATAATGGCGGCGACGGTCTGCCCGGCACCGGCGCCGCGGCCGGCGCTCGGCGGCGGGGCTTTAGGCTGTCATTCAGCAAGCAAACAAGATAAGGAATGTATTATGAAAACATTAACGAGTACATTGATCAGCGGACTAATGATCATCGCTTCCCCGATTGTGTCGGCACAATCCTACGAGGAGACCAAGATGAAGGAAATGGTCCTGGAAATGGACGACGATTCCGACAAAAAGGTCAATTTCAAGGAATACTACCAAGAAACCGTTACCGACAACGTCAGTTCCTACGACGTGAATCGCGACGGTTACATCACGGAAGACGAAATCGAGCATGAATTGACCGAAGAGCTTATGGAAACGGTTAATGAAATGAATCGACTCGGCGTGAGCGACCACGATGAGGACGTGACGGTGACCAAGGCGTTATCCGGCATGGATAAAAAGGCCAAGGATATCGTTAAAATGATGGATACCGACCACGACAATCTGGTCGAGAACGACGAAATCGAAGAATTTCAACGCAAACAATTCGACGCATTGGACAAGAATAAAGACGGCTTTTTGTCCGAGTCCGATTTGGGAGCGGGTTCCAAGCAAGAAGGCTGGCCTATTCGCCTGAAATAATTGCGAATTGAATTCAAGGCTCCGGCAACCGCTTGCTTTTAAGCTAAACCGGAGCTTTTTATTTCCCGGGCTTTTCAGTCTTGCGGCAATCGCAACAGCCGTTCCAACGTGCCGCGTTGTTTAAACCATACGTTGAACCAAAGCAAGTAGGCGTTAGAGGCCAACCAGCCAAAGCTAGCCAACAACGTCAAACCCAGCCATTTTTTCGTCGTATCCAGCGGCTTGAAATATTTGCCCAGCGGCAACAGGGTAAGCCCCAATAGAAAAAGGATTACCGAAGCGATACCGGCAACACTCAATTCGAACTGAACGACAGTCTGCCAATTCCGGTACAGCCACCCGCCTGCCAGGATCGCCAAACCCGTTACAGCGGCGATGCCGACAACTCTTAATGTCGGAATCAAATACCATGCTTTCCCGAACAGTCTTTTCGACACCCTCAACTGCAGTTCCAAATCCCTTGCCTTGCGGTCGCTACCGTCCGGGTCGGCGGCAAGTATGGGCATAATCCCGCTAAAAGGCCACTCTTCTTCACGGCCATGGATGTCGAAATCGGCCCATGTGCCTTGGTCGTTTTGCTTCAACTTGCGTTGTTGTTTGTCGAGCTCGGCCAATTGATGCCTGGCCATTGCGTATCCGCTCGCCATTAGCGCGCAAGCTTCGACCTCGCTGAAGGTATCCAGATCGGTGCGCATCTCGGCAAGCCGGCGCTGTAGAGTTCTATCGATCCCGTAGCTGGTTTGGTTGTTACGATTGCTTGGAACGGTGGGGTTGTCGCATTCGATCCAATCGATAGGATCGGTGGTTAATTCCTGCTTTAAATGGACGAAAAAAAGTCCCTGCAAGGCGTGGCTTTTGTTTCGGCTTTCCAGGTCCTGATATTGGGACTCGCGTATGCGGTCCTGTAAAATGCTGTCGGATCGGTAAAAAACGCTCAGCGCGCTTTTAGCGGGAGAATCCTGGTCGTCCATTTGCCCGGAAGCGTCGCTGCACAGTATTAAGTCGCAACTTTCGTCCAGCAAACCGGCAACGCCCTGGTTATCGTGTACGCCGCCGTCAACCAGGCGAACCGTGCGCCCGGGATAGAGGCCTTTCAGTTCGAGCGGGTCGAACAACGCCGGAACGCCCGCGGAGGCGGCGACCGCATAGCCCAACGGGTAGTTTCTTAATTCTTCGGTCGGGGCCTGCCGGTAATAAAGCCTGCGATAGCGTTCGTTCATATCGATATCCTGGCCGGTCAGGCCCGGTGGCTCCCCCATCCAACTCGCCGTAAAATGCCAGTTGTGGCCGGAATTCAAGGACGTCGTATTCAGTAGTAAGGTGGGAACTTTGCAGCGGCGACGCCAGTTGGACCACTTCGGTTTAAAGGTTTCGTCCTTCGCTATCGCCCCGCCGAACGGATCTTCGGTCATCGGATGGATCAGCAGGCCTCGCATCGGGTGCAGCGGAGCGGACTCGTTGCCCGCTGTTTCCCGATCCCCCCCGTTCAATACCCCGTCGTAAAGGTAAGTTTCGTAGAGTTCGCCCATTCGGTTGCTGCGGCCGTAATTCGGCTTAAACAGCATTTTCATATTCGCTCTAAAACTCGAAAACGCCCGTACCCGAAGATTTTCCGAAACGCCCTTGAAAAACTGATCGATTAAGCCGTTTACCAGTTCGATATAGTCCTCGCGGGTAAGCGTGTCGTCGGTCTTCGATTCCAACAGTCGACGTAAGGCCAAATAATAGTGCGCCCCCACGATGCTGCCGCCGGAAACCGTCGATAACACCTCGACGCTGCGTAATGCATCGATTTCCGCCAAGCGCGCCAGTACTCCGAGATGGAAAAAAGAAGCACGAAAACCGCCGCCCGACAATGCCAAACCGACCTTGCCTCGAAAACATTCGAAGGCGGCACTGGCGTCGGAACCCAATAATTCGGCCAAGGCTTTCCAGGGCGCTTCCCAGTCCTCACTTTTTTCGTACCGTTCGGCCCGCGGTGGAACGAAGCCCTGGATGCGGGCGATGGCGACCAGTTGCCTGGTGGTGGTTTCCCGTTCCCATTCGAAATGTTCGGCTAACCTGGCTTTCGATAACCATTGACCGGCTTCTTCCCATTCCTGTAATCCGAAGGCGATTTCCGCCATCGTAACCAAATACCACCACTGGTCGCTGGTTGGCCGCTCACGGTCGTTTACCTCGGCGAATCCCGGCAGTTTCGATTGTAATTCACGGCGCAGGGAGAGTGCCTCCTGTTGTAATTCGTCGACCCGTCTGCATTGCGCGCTTTGGCTGTCGGATATTTGCTCCCTGGACGCTACGCTGCGTTCCCGGTAGGCCAGCAGGTCGAGTAGGTAGGCGGCATTGACGCCGCAATAGCCCATGTCTCGTTGCGGATTCTTTTTCCAGCCTTTTTGATAATAGTAATAGGCGGTCTGTAAATCCTCCAGCTGGCCCGAACGGTCGAACTTTCGTTTATAGATGGCCCCTCCCTGGCCGAGCGTTTCCGGGCTGATGCAGTCCGGATTGCGGAGACCGATTCGTTCCAACAGTGCCAACGCGTCGTTGAAGCGGTCTTCGGGAGGAAGTTCCTCGTCCTTATAGGTGTTAAGGGAAAGTCGCTGATACACTTGTTCGGCGTTGTCCTCGCTGCATCCTTGTTCGAGCAATTGGGCCAACAACCGACGGGCCGCGCCATGTTCGTACAAGCCCGTTAATTTCTTCGCCAGTTCGAGGACCACGCCTTCGTCAAGTGGCGGGTTATCGGCAAGTTCCCGAGCTTGTCGGGCGGCGGCTTTCCGCGCACAACCGAAGAGCCGGCGCGATTGAATCAGTTCCCCGCGGTTAAACAACAGCCTATACAGGGAAAGTAGCTCATCCGGGTCGGGCAACGCTTCTTTTGGCGATGTCTCGGACTGAAAGCATTGTTCGGATTTATCGATAAGCTCTTTGGCTTTTTGAACGATGACTTCAATAGGTTGTTCCGCCATACTGATTCTCCGGCTATGGTTGCGACATTCTTCAACAGGTTGTTACAGTAGATCCGGTCGCCGTCGAGTGCTATCAAACAGCGATCGTTATTTAGGTTCTCAGGGGCGACCGTTTCGACCGCGGATTCCAAATTCGGTCGCAACCGCCCGACCAGCGATTACGATGCCGCACAGGCAGACGGCAGTCATCGCGCTTCGTCCCATACTCGAGTGTCCAGCCAATGCACCTGGCCGGTTCTCCTCCTCACTTCGCGGTACATGTGCTCCGTTCCGCCCGGACCGTCGCCGCCGTGGCCGTTCCACAGGCAAAGAAACTGGACCCTGTCGATACCGAACGTCAGCGCGGTATAGAGCAGCCAAAGGTTGCAACGTTGGTAAGGATCGATCCGCTGCGGCGCGGGCCCGAGTTCGATCGGCGCGGCGCGGGGCGGGGAATCCAACTGCGGCTGCAGGCGCCAATAGCGTTCGCGCCACGACTCGCCGCCGGGTACGACCGAGCGCTCGATAAAATCGGCTTCGGCAAAAGGTTGCAAAAACCTCAGTTTTACGCCGCGTCTTAGACAGGCCTCGGCAAACAGTATGTCGCCGCCGCACGCCCCTTGGGTAAGTGCAAGATCGTCGGAATTTGCGTCGAGCCGCGCCAGTTGTTCGGCGATCATCCTAGCGGCGTCGATTTCCCGCTGTTTCGGAAAACGGGGCGGATTGCGCCCGGGCCGGTCGATCATATGACCGCTGAACAAAAAAACCTGTCGCGGTTGCCACGCAGCGTCATTGTAGATTAATGCTTGCCGGGCTTGCTCGAGCGCGGCGATGCCGGCCCGAACGCAGTGCGGGCGAAAGTCCAGCTCTCGCAGCAAATATAGTCGCGCCAGAGCGGCGTCGAGTGCGCTGCGGTCGTCTCGCGCGCAATCGACGGCTTCGCGATAGGCGCACGCCGTGCTTTCCGGGGTGCCGGTCAAAACCTGCAATTCCGCCAGCGCGGCCTTGGCCGGAACGCATCGCCGGTCGTCGGCTTCGCATCCGGCGGCGAAGCCGACCGCCACCGCCAGGGTGTCGATTTGTGCAAGGTAGCGCCGTCCCCCGCAAAGATCGCGATAAAGATGCATCAGCGTTAGCGCGTTAATTCCGGAATCATAATGTGCCGGATTCAAGCGAAAGCTGCGCAGATAGCTTTCGATCGCTTTGTGCATCAAAACGTCGTGAGCCGCGGCGGCGTTGCGCTTTTGTTGCGCATCGCGCCAGCTTTGGGTCCAAAGGTCCTTGTCGACCTCGGCCAGAAAGGCGGCCGCATCCGGGTCGTTGGGGTTGCGATCCGATAATCCCCGGTATTGTTCCCGTGCGTGGGTCAAGGTCACGCCGCGCTGTTTTAGTAGCGCCAGTCGGTGCAGGCAGACGGCTTTTTCCCGCAGCGCGTTGTCGTTGTTCGGATCGAGCGCAACGCTGCGCTCCACTTGCTCGAGCGCGAAGTCGTAATGTCCCGCCTGGCGCAGAGCGCATCCCGCTTTTCCGAGCGCCTCGGCGCACATTCCGGCAACCGGCGCCTCGTCGGCCAGTACCAGGACGTCGCCGATCAGGCCGGCGGCCAAAGCGCGGTCGACGCGCTTTTCGAAAACCTCGTAGGTTCGCCAGAATTGCCTTGCGGCCTCGACTCGTAACGTTTTCCAATGCGGCTCCCGCAGATCCGGCAATAAACGGTACAACGGACTATCGTTGCGATCGTCAACCGCGCCGCGGATCATCTCTTTGCTTGCCGCCAGATCTCGTTCGATCGTCTCGGGGTCGGGACGCCCGTCTTTTAGGCCGTATTGATAAGCGTGCCGAGCGCCGGCTAAATTAGAGGGCAGGTTGTCGCGCGGCCCGTGAACCAGGACCGCGCCGCGGGCGCGCAATGCGTGGCGGATACCGAGTCGATATCCCACCTCGGCGTCGTCGAGGGTCAGGTCGGCCACGATCACTTCGGCAAGCAACAGCTCTTGGATTGCCTCCGGATCTAGTGCGCCGGCCTTCGAGCCACTGCCGGCTCTAACGGCTTCGAGCCCCGCCGCTTCGATTGCCGGTTTCAGCAAGTCGCTGTAAACGACGTCAAAGTCGATGCCGCTCTTATCGGCTACAGTCGTGTGGCCGCTAGGCACTGCGGCAATAGCAAGCGCCCTCATAAAATTCCGTCCCGCCCGTCGTTGGTTTATTCCTGATTCGAATAGTAGCACGGCCGACCGCGTGATGGTTCCAACATTTTTCCCGATTCGGCCTAAACTTTAAGCGCCGGTTGCCCGGTTAACCGGGACATAGCCTGTTGGGCGCTACGAGACTGGCTTCGTAAAATGTTATTATTACCGCTTTTTGCTCGGGGTTGTCGATGAAGCAAGACACGCACACACGGATATCCACGCCCAAGGCGGGCCTCGAAGGGTTAATGGAAAATTGGCGCGGCGATTTGTTGTCCGGCTTTCTGGTTTTTCTGATGGCCCTGCCGCTTTGCCTCGGTATTGCCATGGCCTCCGGTTTTCCACCCGCGGCAGGGATCATTACCGCCGTGGTCGGGGGGCTGCTGGTTTCGCGGATCAACGGTTCCTTCATGACGATCAACGGCCCGGCGGCGGGTTTGATCGTCGTCGTTTTCGCCGCGGTACAGTCGCTGGGCGAGGGAGACGCGCTGGCGGGCTACCGCTATACGCTGGCCGCTATCGTGGTCGCCAGTGCGCTTCAGGTGGCGATGGGGCGGTTCAAGGCCGGACAGGTCAGCGCGTTTTTTCCGGCCGCCGTGGTGCACGGCATGCTGGCGGCGATCGGTATCATCATTATCGCCAAGCAGAGCCACGTCATGTTGGGGGTCACGCCGGAACCGGGCAGCCTGTTTTCGACCATCGCCCAGATTCCGCATAGCCTGATGAACCCGATGCCGGAGATCGCTTATATCGGTTTCAGCGGATTGTTGGTGCTGGTCTTTTGGCCTTTCCTCAAATCGGCCCGCCTGCGCATGATTCCCGCGCCTATGGTGGTATTGATCGTTGGCATGTTGCTGGCGCAGCTATACGGTTTGCAGCACGAGCATTTGCATCTGACGTCGTCGCCCGGCGAACACGGTCATCTGATCGGGCCGGAGTTTTTGGTCGACCTGCCGGACGATTTTCTCAACAGTTTCTATTTTCCCGATTTTTCAAAGGCGTTCACGCTCGAGTTTTGGGGGGCCGTCGTCAGTTTATGTCTGGTCGGCACGCTCGAAAGCATGCTCAGCGCGTCGGCTGTCGACCGCCTCGATCCGTACAAGCGCAGCACCGATCTGGACAAGGACCTGACCGCGATCGGCATCGGCAACCTGATCTGCGGCCTGATCGGCGGCCTGCCGATGATCGCCGAAATCGTGCGCAGTTCGGCCAATGTCAACAACGGCGCCAAGACCGGATGGGCGAACTTCTTTCACGGCCTGATACTGTTGCTGTTCGTCGCTTTGTTTCCGCATCTGATCCATAACATTCCTTTGGCGTCGTTGGCGGTGCTGCTGGTTTACACCGGTTTCCGGCTGGCGTCGCCGCAATCGTTCAGGAAAGTGCTGGAGATAGGCGTCGAACAGTTGGCGTTGTTCGTGATTACGATCGTCGGCGTGCTGGCGACCGATTTATTGGTCGGGGTGACCATCGGCATGGCGGTAAAGCTGGGGATACACCTAGCCCGCGGGGTGTGGCCGGAAAACATGTTTCGCATCCATTTCCGCATTCGCCGCCCGGACCATAACACCATCGTCGTCAAGCTGATCGGCTCGGCGCTGTTTTCCAATTTCTTGCCGCTGAAGAACGCCTTGGCCGAACTGGAGGAGGGCAAAACCATCGTCTTCAACTTTTCCGACGGCTACCTGATCGACCATACGGTGATGGATTTCATCCACGATTTCAGCGAGCAATATTGCGCGAAAGGAGGCCGTTGCCTGCAAATCGGCCGCGCCTTGCAAACGTTTTCCGATCACCGCCTGGCCGCTCGTTTGATGACCGAGGACGACCGCAAGCGGTAGGGCGGGCGAGGAAAGCGTTTCCGCTTTGCACGGCCAATTTGCATTTAGTAAGATAGGCGCTCATCCGGCCCGGCAGCGGGCCGGCCGACCTTAAACCTTACATACTCTCTGAACCGGATTGTAGACCTAATGAAAAAATCAATTTTCGCAGTTGTTTGCGTCTTGCTGACTTGGACCGGCGTTTCCTACGTACAGGCGGCCAATGTGGAAGAAGGAAAAGCGGCGTTCGAAACCTGCCGCGGTTGCCACAGCAGCCCGGGTTATAGCAATGTCTATCCGACCTTCTACGTGCCGAAAATCGGCGGCCAGCGCGCCGACTACGTGGCGGCGGCCCTCAAGGCTTACCGCGAAAAATCGCGCCCGCACGGCACGATGAAGGCCAACTCCTATGATTTAACCGATAAAAAGATCGAGAACATCGCCGCCTATACCGAAGTATCGGCCGGAAAGAAAAGCAAGGCGGCGGCGAGCGGTAATCCGGCCAAAGGCAAGAAGCTGGCCGAGAGCTGCGTCGCTTGCCATACCAACGATCCGAAAGCCGGAGGCAATATTCCCATCCTGGCCGGCCAGTACGGTAATTACCTGGTCAAGGCAATGAAGGAATATCAATCCGGCAAACGCAACAATCCAATCATGCAATCGATGCTGAACGGTCTTTCCGAGCAGGATCTGGAAGATATTTCCGCTTATTTCGCATACCAAACCG
>JBNLFT010000052.1:0-15360 GCA_050305675.1 Methylococcaceae bacterium | reverse complement strand
CCGTATATCAATACGTATTTTTCTTGTCCCTGTGCGGGCAATTTGAAATACTTGATTGACGATTTCTGATCGGGATATTTGCTCAATAACGCAATAACCGACTCTCTCCTCGACAGCACAATCAACTGCAACGTGTAATGCTTTGCATCCTGTGCTCGTACCCAGTCTATATCATCGCCCAACGCACTTTTTTCTTCGACCGAGCCATCCGCGTTCGCACCCGTTTCGGCGACTTCGACTTTCGCCTCGGCCGCAGCAATCGCAGCTTCGCGCACAGCGGGTTTAGGTTCTTCAACTATTTCGCTTTTTGAGTTGTCTGGAGCCGGCTTTTTTTCAGTTGCATCGGAACGCATATCGGCATCGTGTTCGATTTCCGAACTCGTAGCACCTGCAGTCGCTCTTGTAGACTCAAGTGAATTGATTTCGGCATTGCCATCTTGAACAAGAGGGGGTTCTATGTCGATCTGCTCGATTTCTTCCGACTTAAACAGGTCACTAACGACCTTATTGTCCGAAGTTTGCCGGGCTCTGCCGACTTCCGAATAATCCTCGAACAGGGTTTGAGTTTCTTCATCCTCGATGCTTCGAGTAGTTGGGCTTGGCTTCGGTACGATGCTAGTGACGAACTTCTCAGAATTGCCCGCGATCTCATATTTGGATTGACGGTCAAATTTATTGGGTTCGGACCGGTTCAGATACGCCCACCCGGCAACCAGCAACAGTCCGCAAATGACCAACGCAACCAATCCCCATCTCATACCCGCGTTGCTCTGATAGTCGGACAATCGAGGCAACTCGGCCAGGATTTTGCCTGGAATTCCGTGCGTCGCGCTATACAAATTCTCAACCAAAACGTCGGTCACCGCATTAAAGGAAACTGCCGCTCCCGGTTGCGCCGACAGATTCTGCAAAAATGTCGTACATTGTTTCTTGCTCAAGGGAGGGATTTCAATAAAGTGGCAATCGTCGATGACGCCGTCGGTACTGTGTTTGATATGAAGTTCGTCGTGTGTCAGAGTCAACACCAAACGAAAAACGCTATTGGCATTGGCATAGTGAATCAGCGCAGTAATTAGTCCGGGCACCAGTAAACCGGCATCGTCGATGACGAGTACTACCTGGCTATGATTTTTTTGATAATAATTCAGAATGGACGGCAAGTCTTGCTTAGCGAATTTCGCGTCTAATTGAATTAAACGCTGAGTGAATTTTTCCAGCACGGATTCAAAACTCAATTCAGCGGAACCCTGCAAAATACATATCGGCCAATTATCGCGGTTATTTTCCCTCAAGGTTTCCACGAGCCTGGTTTTTCCGATCCCCTGAGCTCCGCAAATAACCAATGATTGACTGAGATTGCTGATCAGATGGATCAGTAAGTCCAGCTTTTGAGCCCTCTCAAGCGTAATCAGCGCTTGTAGCGATGCCGTTGCCTGTTTGAGCAACGGTTTATCATGCTGATTAATAGAGGAATAATCGTTACCCGGCATAGTTATCAAGAGTATCTCGCAATATGGATAACTCCACATTAATAGGTAGTGAGGCCTTACCCAATGCCTCCAGCAGAATGACTCGTATTTTACCGTCGACATTCTTTTTGTCGACCGACATCAAGTCGATGTATCGAGACGTCGCCATTCCTTCCGGTGGAGAAACAGGCAGCGCCGCCGCTCTAAAAACGGTGCTAATTCTGATTAAGTCTTCCGCGCTCAGATAACCCATTCTATGCGACAAATCCGCAGCAAAACAGGTCCCGATCGCTACCGCCTCTCCGTGCAAATAGGATCCATATCCCATTCCGGTTTCGATGGCATGGGCGAAAGTATGCCCTAAATTCAAAGTTGCCCGAAGTCCCGACTCGAATTCGTCTTCGGCAACCACATCCGCCTTGTTCTGGCAGGAGCGTTCGATCGCAAAACTCAATGCGTCGTCGTCTCGCGCCAGCAGCAAAGGTATATTGTCTTCCAACCACTCGAAAAATGACAAATCTCTGATCAGGCCATACTTGATGACTTCGGCGATTCCGGCTGATAGCTGCCGGTCGTCTAACGTTTTCAACACCCGGGTATCGGCGATAACGCACTTGGGCTGATAGAAGGCGCCGATCATGTTCTTGCCTAACGGATGATTGACACCGGTCTTACCTCCGACCGAGGAATCGACCTGCGCTAAAAGCGTAGTCGGAACCTGGATAAAGGCGATCCCTCGTTGATAACAGGCAGCGGCAAAACCTCCCATATCTCCGATCACTCCACCCCCCAACGCAACCAGAGTCGCATTACGACTGAATTTCTTTTCCAATAACCGGTCAAAAATTTTGCCTACATATTCTAGCGTCTTGTACTGCTCTCCATCCGGTAAAACGACTACTTCCAGCTGATGCGTCGACAATGCCCGCCGAAAGCAATCTAAATATAGCGGTGCGACAGTCTCATTGGTCAAAACGACAACCTGCTGCGATTGGATATGGCGAGTGAGCAATTGCGGCTGCTGCAGCAGATCTGCCCCAATATAAATCGGATATGCTCGGTCCTTTAATTCAACAAGTAATTTTTTCATTAGTTATTTCTTTGCTGCTCCCGAAATTCCTGCAATATTTTCTTTACAACGGTCTTACTGGGCATTATACCGGTATCGATCCGATAATCCGCACACGCCAAATACAACGGCTGCCGTTCTGCATAAAGCGATTCTAAGCGTGCTCTCGGATTTTCAGTGTTCAATAATGGTCGCTTGGTATCGCGCCGGGTTCTTTGCAAGATTTTATCCACCGAACAGTGCAAGTACACGACAAATCCGCTTTGGCATAAAGCTGTCCTATTCTCTTCTTTCAGGATTGCTCCTCCCCCAGTCGCCAACACTATACCTTCCAATGCAGTTAATTGCTCGATAGCACCCCGTTCGCGAAGGCGAAACCCGTCCTCCCCCTCGTATTCGAAAATCGTCGGAATAGTAACGCCGGTTTGGTCTTCAATCGCTTTATCACTATCGTAAAACGGCATGTTCAAAGATTTTGCAAGTTGTCTGCCGATCGTTGTTTTACCCGCTCCCATTAATCCAATCAAATAGATGTTATTAGTGTGTTTCATTAAACGCGAATTGGAGTTACATAAAAAAAGGGGCATTATGCCCCTTTTTTTACTTCTTATGTAAGTGCCTAATAAGCCGATAACGAAGGCTTGACGATCTTTGGCGTTACAAATACCAACAGTTCTCTCTTCGTATCATCCTTGACATTTCTTCTGAACAGCCAGCCTATTCCAGGTAAATCGGCTAACCACGGCACGGTATTCTTTTCGCGAGTGCTTTCCGATTCATATATACCGCCCAAAACAACCGTCTCTCCGTCCTCTACTTGTACGGTGGTATTGACGCTCCGCGTTTCGATAGGCAGAGTCAACTGCCCATTGGTGGTAATCGGCGTACCGGGAGCGTCCTTTTTAATCGCCAGCTCCATGATCACACTACCGCTCGGAGTAATTTGAGGCGTCACATCCAATTGCAACACGGCATCGACCAATTGAGTGACCGGTCCGTCTTGGCTCTGTGTTTGATATGGAATCTGCACGCCTTGCTCGATTGTGGCCTGCACCCTGTCGGTAGTCATAACTCGAGGATTAGACAACAATTCGCCTTTCAAATCGTCCTGCAACGCCGAAATTTCAAGATTCAGAACGTAATCGGCACCGCGCGCCAGCGTCATTGCGAGAGACCCTCCGCTCGAAGCCGCCAGTGCCGTTCCGAGATCGGCAAGGATATTGGCGTTGTTGATCCCGTTACCGTTGTCATCGCCTAGACCGGTCCCCGTAAAACCGAATTGTTTTCCGCCGTTGATGTCGGCCTTCTGGGCAACCCCGAATCTGACTCCGAGCTCCTGCGCAAAACCGGTACTGGCAATGACAATCCTGGATTCGATCAGAACCTGCCGGACCGGAATGTCCAACAAAGTAATCATCTTACGAATTTCGACCAACCTTTCGGCAGTGTCTTTGACGATCAACGTGTTGGTTCTGGTATCGACAATCACGGTGCCTCGCGTCGAAATGAGCCGACGCTCGTCGATGTTGCTTCCTACAGACCCTCCAACGCTTTGACCAGCCGCCGCCCCCGCACCAGCCGCACCAGCCGCACCAGCCGCACCTCCTGCGCCGCTGCGTCCGGTTGACAGCAGCATTTTACTGAAATCCTCAGCCTTTGCGTAGTTGATTTGAATATATTCGGTAACCAGAGGCTCCAGCTCTTTAACGATCTTGTTGGCCGCCAATTCTTCCTCTTCCATCTTGGTGATCTCGGTGGCCGGTGCAACAAACACGACATTCCCGCTTTCCCGCTTGGCCAACCCTTTGGATTTTAATACCAGAGCCAATGCTTGATCCCAGGGAACGTCGTTCAACCTCAAGGTCACCGTACCGCCCACAGAATCGGAAGCGATAATGTTCAAATCGGTGAAATCCGCCAGTATCTGTAAAACGGACCTCACCTCGATGTCTTGGAAATTCAACGACAATTTCTCGCCGGTGTAAGGAAATTTATCCTTTAACCGCGCGGTTTTCTCTTCCACGGTGATGGGTCTGAATTCGACAGTCAACAACCCTTCCGCCTGGAACGTAGAGTATTCGAAATTAGCATCGACCGTGGTCACCGTAATATTGGCGCCGCTGCCGCGGCTACCCGCATCGACACGCTTAACCGGGGTGGCAAAATCGATTACGTCATAGCTTTTTGCTATGGTCTCCGGCAGTCTGGTGTTGATAAAATTCAACACCACCTTACCGCCTTTTTCTTTGACATCGACTACCGTATTGGGATTGGAAAGACCCAACAGCAACCTGCCCTCCCCGTGCGGACCTCTCCTAAAATCGATGCTCTTAATGTTTTGCTGGGGAATTAACTTACTGATATTAGTTTGCTTAAGCTGCTTCTTGACTGCCTGTTCGCCGGCTGCGACCGATTTAGCCGCATTGAGGACTACATAATATTTATTGCCTTCCGTTTTCGTTTGGTAGTCGACTGCAGCAGTCAGGTTAATTACAACGCGGGTACGCCCGCCCGCCTCGACAACGTAAACCGTCCCGGCGGCGCCCTGATTAATCGGGAAACTTTTCTTACTTAAATGGCTTTTCACGCCGGAGAAATCCAGAGCAATTCTGGCGGGATTGTCGGTTTGAAACACCTTCGGAGCCGGCACAGCTTCGTTCATCTCTAATTGCAACTGCACCTTGTTGCCCGCCAAAGCGGTAAATTGCAACGATTCAATTGCAGTCTCACTAGCTGATACGGAATGGATCTGCAGCAACAAAGCAAAAGCTATTGCCACCAAGCCGAATTGCGCTCGACCCGGTAATCTCCAAAAATTGTTATTTTGCTTAGTATTCATATTCAACCCTTAAATTACTCCGCTATAGCTAATGAAGCCGGTTGCTCGCGCCACAATCCCGGCCTACTGTCCGGCACAATTTCCATCAATTCGATTTTGTCTTCCTGGATCCGAATTATCTTTCCGTAATTCTTACCCATGTGATGTCCGACTTGGACCCGATGTATCGTTCCGTCGTTGGCTCGAATAAGTCCCCACAAACCGTTTTTCATCTTAAGGGTCCCGACCATTCTTAAGGTATCGAGCGAATAAGACTCCAATTCTTCCTTTCGTCTCGTCACATCGGGCCGAATTCCGCTTCCGGCCGCGATATCCGAGATATCCGAGTCCGAGACCTTTTCGACCGGCCTAAACGGATCCCTTAATCCATCGGGCCTGAAGATAAACGGTTCGACCACTTTTATTTCCGGCAGCGGCTCGATAGTACCTTTTGGCCTTGCTTTCACTTCGGCGATATAACTTGTCAAATCATCAAAATCGTCACTACCGCATCCGGAAAGATTAAGCGCCACGAGTAAACTGACGGGAAATACATAGCGGCAGCTTCGCGATATATTCGACGCAAATATCATCTTCTTCTCCGGAGTTTCGGACTGGGTGTCGTCTGTTCTGCCAGACCTTCGTTATAGGTTTTCACCGTAGCTTTCATGCTCATACCGGAAAGCGAATTTGGCGTTATATTGACATCATGCACCGTGACTATCCTCGGCAACGAAGCCAATCCACTGACAAACAAACCTAATTCCTCGTACTTACCGACCACTTCGATACTAATGGGCAATTCGTAATAAAATTCCTTTTTCGTTTCGCCGCTCGGTTTGAACAATTTAAACTCCAGACCACTCGCCAAACCGGTTTGGGAAATATCGACCAGCAAATTCGCCACTTCCGCCTTGGTCGGCATCTGCTTAATCATCTCCCCCAGCGAGGCCTCGATCTGCTGCAGCTGGTCCCTGTAATCCTGTAGATTCACGGCCTTCCGTTGTTTCATTTCGAACGAAGACTTCAAGGTTTGCTCTTCACCCTCGAGCCGCTCGAGCTCGGCCAACTGGTCCATCGTAAAGTAATAATAATTCGCTCCCGCCACGGCCGCACAAACGATCAGCACTACGAAGACTTTAATCGGAAACGGCCAGGTCCCCGCCGCATTAAAATCCCAATTGATTTCGGACAGATTCATTTCGCCTCCTCCTTAGTCGACGGCGTCTCCCGCCCTTGCTGCGCTCTCATTGTGAAATCGTTTAACGATACGGTTTTCTTATCACCCTGTCCCTTGATGACATCGAGTTTAGGATCTTTCAGCCACGGTGATTTTTCAATAGCCCGCATGTACGCAGAAACCCGGGCGTTGGATTGCGCTTTACCTTCCATCGTCAAACTAGCCCCCGCCTGTATAAACTTGGTTAAATAAATACCGTCGGGTGTTACCTTGGCCAATTCGTCGAACAAATGCACGATTTCCGGCCGGCTTTCCTGAAGTTTCTGAATCACTTCGATTTTGGTCAACAGCTTGTTTTTCTTTTCCTCGATTTCCTTGATCTCGCGGATTTTTCGGTCCAACACCGCGATTTCCGTTTGCAACATTTGGTTTCGGCGCTGTTGGTACTCTTTCAGCCCTTCTATATAAAGATATACCCCAACCAGAATCAGGCAGGTAATAACGACGCCGATTCCGATTCCGACGACAAAATCCTGCTGTTTCTGCTTACGTAGCTCGTCACGCCAAGGCAGTAAGTTAATTTTCGCCATTAATCAAAACTCCTTAACGCCAACCCACAAGCGATCATCATGGCTGGTGTATCGTTACTTAAACTTTGCGGCTTAACTTTATTGGAAAGTGCCATATTGATGAACGGATTGGCGACAAACGAAGGGATCCCCAAATCCTGTTCGACCAACTTGTCCAACCCGGGGATTGAGGAACACCCCCCCGCCAGCACGATGCTATCCACTCCGCGATTGGCACTGGAGGAAACGAAAAACTGCAACGAGCGAGCAATTTGTTGAACCATTGCCCGCTTAAACGGCTCCAGCACATCGGTAACGTAGTTGTCGGGAAGACCACCATGTTTTTTCGCCAAACCCGCCTCTTCATAGGATAGGCCGTATCGACGTTGGATCTCTTCAGTCAATTGCTTTCCGCCGAACCCTTGTTCCCGGGTGTACACCGTTTTGCCGTTATGCAATACATTCAACGTCGCCATAGTGGCTCCGATATCGGCAATAGCAACAGTTTGGTTTTCGGCCGAATCGGGTAACTGGTCCACCAACAACGTAAACGCGTTTTCCATCGCGAACGCTTCAACGTCGACGATAGCCGCTTTCAGACCGGCAATGGCTAAAGCCTCGACACGATCTTCGATATTTTCCCGCCGCGAGGCAGCCAACAGAACATCGACCATTTCGGGATTGTTTTCCGATCTCCCCTGTACCTCGAAGTCCAAGTTAACCTCGTCCAGCGAATAGGGAATGTACTGATCCGCTTCAACCATTATCTGCTGTTCCATCTCGTCTTCAGACAACGAGGCGGACATCGGTATGATCTTGGTCATGACGGATGAACCGGCGACAGCGACGCAAGCTTGCTTGATTCGAGTTCCTGATTGCCGTACTGCTGCTTTTACGGCATTTCCGATAACTTCCACATTGGTAATGTTCTTATCAACCACGGCGTCTTGCGGCAAGGGAGTAACGGCGTAACTTTCCACTCGATAACGAGCCCCCGCTTTACTTAGTTCCAATAACTTGATCGCTGCCGTACTTATATCGATACCCAGAACAACAGACTGATTCTTTCTAAACCAGCTCATGTAAAAACCCTTATTAAGATGACGTGGCTTGATCTCAGCGACCTCCAATGCCTGTCGAACTTGTCGATAAACCATCGGAGATGCATTCCAGCCAAAGTATAGTAGCGTTTTAATTTTTTCACAGGCTAACCCTCCCTTTAATTAAAATTTCTGTTGTCCTGTTTACAAAAAGAGGGTATTTTGATTTCGGTCTTAAATCATTTATGTTGACACAGTGTCCTCGAGCCGCAGTTTCATTAAAACCACACTAAAAATTCTTCTTTCGACTTCGCTTTTTCTTTTCACCTGCTTTGCCTTGGCTGCGTACTTGTTTTACAAGCAATTGGAACAAGAGCTTCCCGACGTCAAACAGTTGCACCACGTTCAATATCAAATACCGCTTAGCATCTACAGCACGGACAATCTTCTTATTGCACGGTTCGGAGAGAAAAAACGCTCCCCGGTCGAGATAGAGGATATTCCTCGTCAACAGTTGAATGCCTTTCTCGCATCGGAAGACGATAGTTTTTATTCCCACCCCGGAGTCGACTACAAAGGGTTAGCGCGGGCCGCCATCCAGCTTTTATTGACGGGAGAGAAGAAACAGGGGGGCAGCACGATTACGATGCAAGTCGCGCGTAATTTTTTATTGAGCCGGGAAAAAACCTTCACCCGAAAATTCAAGGAAATTATTCTGGCTCTCAAAATTGAACACGAATACAGCAAAGACAAAATCCTGGAATTGTACTTAAACAAGATCTACCTGGGGCATCGTTCATACGGTATCGCCGCGGCGGCGCAAACCTATTACGGCAAAGCGCTGACGGAACTGAATCTGGCGCAAATGGCTATGTTGGCGGGATTACCTAAGGCTCCGTCCGCGTATAATCCGATCACCAATCCAGACCGAGCCCTGCTAAGGCGCAACTATGTCTTGCGGCGGATGCTGGAGCTCTCCTACATCGATCAATCCCAATATGAACAGGCTATGGCTGCAGCGGTCACCGCGACGTTAAACCACGGTAAGGAAACGGAGCTCTACGCGCCTTATGTCGCCGAAATGGTTCGGCAATCGCTATACGAGCAATACGGGGAAGATGCCTATACCCTTGGTCTGAATGTTTACAGCAGCATTTCCAGCGAACTGCAAAGATCGGCTGACCGCGCCCTGAAGTATGCTTTGCACGAGTACGACGAACGTCATGGATACAGGGCTCTTCCGCATAAGAAACCTAATCCCGGCGAGCCGTTTTCAGCCGACGTCGTAGGCGATACACAACTCGCGATGATAACCTCGACGTCAGACGCATCCGTGCGCGCGATATTGGCCGACCATTCGGAATTCGATATCACATGGGAAAACCTGAAATGGGCTCGAATGTTCAAATCGAGATACTATTTGGGCCCCACCCCAAAATCACCCGCCGATTTGCTCTCGGTCAACGACCTTATCCGAGTCAGACAATTACCGGATAAAAGCTGGCGTCTGACCCAAATCCCCGACGTGGAAGGCGCATTTGTGGCACTCAATCCAGTAAACGGCTCGGTGATCGCGCTCTCCGGCGGTTTCGATTTCTTCCATAATAAATATAATCGTGCAACCCAATCAAAACGCCAGCCGGGCTCCGGATTCAAGCCGATCATCTACACGACGGCGTTGGAACACGGTTTCACCGCGGCCAGTATCGTCAACGACGCCCCGGTCGTGATAGAAAGTGCCAACCAGGACAATTGGCGCCCGGAGAACTACAGCCGAAAATTTTTTGGGCCGACGCCGCTAAGAACCGGCCTACGCAAATCCCGCAACTTGATTTCGATCAGACTGTTGCGGGAACTGGGTATCGACGAAGTTACCCGAACGGCTATACGCTTCGGTTTCACGGCGGATCAACTGCCGAACAGTCTGTCGCTGGCTTTAGGCAGCGGTCAGGCTTCGCCGCTGCAAATGGCAAGGATGTACGCCACCTTTGCAAACGGCGGCTTTCTGATCAATCCCTATATTATCGAGCGAATCGAGGACCGACGGGGCGAAGTCGTGTTTAGTCACCAAGCGGCTATCGCCTGTCCGAATTGCGAACAAGAGCATCCGCAACAACCCGGTTACGCGCCGCGAATAATTAGCCCTGAAATTAATTTTCTGATGAACAGCTTGCTAAGAGACGTGGTACAGCGTGGCACGGCGACCAAGGCCAAAATTCTCGGTCGCAGCGATCTGGCGGGAAAAACCGGCACGACCAACGAACAGCGCGACGCGTGGTTTAACGGTTTCACCGCAGACATCGCCGCTACGGCTTGGCTTGGATTTGACGACTCCAGCCCCCTCGGCCACGGCGAAACCGGCGGCAAAGCAGCACTACCGATGTGGATCGAGTTTATGCGTACCGCTTTAAGAAATAAAGAGGAAAAAATTCCAGAGCAGCCAGAAACCATCAAGACCGCTTTCATCAACCCGGAAACCGGTTTGCTGGCTCAACCGGGAAGCGGCAATGGAACCTGGGAATACTTTAGAATCGAGAACCTGCCTACGCAATACTCCCCCACCCGGACCAGCGGCGACCAAAGCGAACAAGTTCTCGAAAGCGATTTATTTTAAGCGGGAAGTGATGGGTGCTGCGGGACAATGATTCCCTAACCGCGCCCGGTCATTTCAAAAACGACCGGAATCTCCGAATACGACGATAAAATTAGCGATTTCCTTTCGGAACGTACTCTCTTTGATCGTAACCGGTATAGATCTGCCGCGGCCGACCAATGCGGTGATTCGGCTCGGCCATCATCTCCAGCCAATGGGAGACCCAGCCGGCTGTGCGCGCGATCACGAACATTACCGTAAACATGTCTTCCGGTATTTTCAAGGCCTTATAAATAATACCGGAATAAAAATCCACGTTTGGATAAAGCTTCTTCTCAATAAAATACTCGTCTTTCAAGGCATGCTCTTCCAACGCCAACGCCAACTCGAAAAGCGGATCGTTATTCGAATATTTTTCCAAAACTTCGTAGCAAGTCTCGCGGATTATAGTCGCGCGAGGATCGAAATTTTTATAAACCCTGTGTCCAAACCCCATTAACCTGAATGGATCGTTCTTATCCTTGGCTCTGGCAATAAATTCCGGTATCCGGTCCACGCTACCGATCTCATTGAGCATTGCCAACACCGCTTCGTTTGCGCCGCCGTGAGCCGGCCCCCACAACGCGGAAATGCCCGCAGCAACGCAGGCATAGGGATTGGCCCCGGTACTACTGGCCAACCGCACCGTCGAGGTACTGGCATTTTGTTCATGGTCGGCGTGCAATATAAAAAGTATATTCAGCGCCTTAACCGCAACCGGATCGATGTAATGATCGACGCCGATGAACTTTTGCGACGGCAACGAAAACATCATGTTCAGAAAGTTTTCGCAATAGCCCAAATCGACCCGAGGATAGACAAAGGGCCATCCGGCGGAATGCCGATAACAGGCCGCGGCGATGGTAGGAACTTTCGCCACCATGCGCATCGCTGAGATGCGTCGATGCTCGGGATCTTCCATGTTCAGCTCGCTATGATAGAAGGCCGACAATGACCCCATAACGCCCACCATCATCGCCATCGGATGAGCATCGTAATGGAAGCCGTCGAAAAAACTTCTCAACGCTTCATGCAACATGGCGTGGTGATTGATTTCGTCGGTAAAATCCCACAATTCATCTCCGGTCGGCAACTCTCCGTTCATCAGCAAGTAAGCCACTTCCAGAAAGCTGCTGTGCTTGGCCAGTTGTTCGATCGGGTAGCCGCGATAGAGCAGAATGCCGTTTTCACCGTCGATATAGGTGATAGCACTTTTACAACTGGCGGTGGACATGAAACCGGGATCGTAAGTAAAAACCCCCAGTTGCTTGTGGAGCGTTCCGATTTCGATCGCCGATGCCCCTTTGCTGCCTTTCACCAGGGGAAACTCCGCTTTTCGGGCCAACGAATCGAGTGAGATTGTCGCCTTTTCTTGTGCCATATCAGAACTCATGCCGCCCTACCGTTAATTGCAATAGCGCTTTGTCGAGACAACCTTATTTTCCGAATTTCTTACGGAACTTATCTACCCGTCCGGCCGTATCAACCACTCTTTGTTTGCCAGTATAGAAAGGATGACAGGAGGAACACACTTCTATATGCAAATCGTTGGCCAATACCGAACCTGTTTCGAATGTGTTGCCACATCCGCAAGTTACAGTAATTTGTTTATATTCAGGATGGATTTCTGGTTTCATAATTCACATTCCCCGCTACGGGTACATACTTATTAGAGAACTGCGTATAATACGACTTCCCAAAACAAACCGCAACTGTATGTTATGCGCATCATCACCTTGAATGCAAACGGAATCCGTGCGGCCGAACGGAAAGGATTTTTCCAGTGGCTTGCCAGTCAAAACGCCGACATCGTCTGTATCCAGGAAACCAAAGCGCAATACAACCAGTTGCAAGCCGGATCCTTCTGGCCCAAAGGGTATCATTGTTTTTATCATGATGCCGAAAAAAAAGGCTACAGCGGTGTTGCGCTATATAGCAGAAAACGACCTTGCAAAGTGGTTCACGGCATAGGCTGGCCGGAAATGGACCGCGAGGGACGCTTTATCGAAGCCCGTTTGGGCGAGTTAAGCGTAATTTCCCTGTATTTACCATCCGGCTCCTCGGGAGACGAACGACAGGCCATAAAATTTGCCGTTCTCGACCGCCTGCTGCCGCACTTGCAACACATCGGCCGAAGCGGGCGCCATTACGTCGTTTGCGGCGATTGGAACATCGCCCATAAAAAAATCGATCTAAACAATTGGCGGGGCAACCAGAAAAATTCCGGGTTCCTACCCGAAGAGCGCGCCTGGTTGGACCGCCTGTTCGATAACGAAACCTGGTTCGACGCCTTTCGCCTGATCAATCAGGAGCCCGACCAATATACCTGGTGGTCCAATCGCGGCCGGTCCTGGAGCAAGAACGTCGGCTGGCGCATAGACTATCAAGTCGTAAACGCATCTCTTAAAGACAGGGTCCGTTCCTGCCATATCTATAAGGACGAGCGATTCTCCGACCACGCTCCTTTAATCATGGATTACGATTATGCGTGGTGACGCCCTTCTCCCATTTCTGCATGACGGCAACCAGGACGATGGCCGGCAAACCGATCAACGCAGCGTAGATAAAAAACGACGAGTAGCCAAATTCCTCGACCACCCAACCCGATACGCCCCCCAACAGTTTTGCGGGCAGCGTCATCAACGAACTGAACAAGGCATATTGGGTCGCGGTATAGGCGCTATTGGTCAAACTGGATAGATAGGCGATAAACACCGCGGCGGCGATGCCGCCGCTCAAATTGTCGGCACTGATCACGGCGGCCAACTTCGCCAAGCCCGGGTCGCTCACCGCCAACCAAGCGAACAACAAATTGGTTGCGGCAACCAGCACCGCTCCCAACAGAAGCGGGCGCATTATCCCGTAGCGCACCACCAACGCTCCCCCTAACGACGCGCCAAAAATCGTCATGAAGAAACCGAAAATCTTGCTGACTTCGGCAATTTCCTGCTTACTAAAACCCAAATCAAGATAAAACGGATTCGCCATCACCCCCATCGTAATATCGCTCAGCTTATACACCGCGATCAATATCAGGATGGTTAAACCTTGTTTACCGTTTCGACTAAAAAATTCCACGAACGGGCAAACCACCGCATCGGAAAACCAGGCCGCCAACCGGATCGACCAAGACCTATCTTGATCGACACCCAGGGCGGACTCTACGCGTCCTTCCACCTGCCTGGCCAAGGCGTCTGTTTCATGCCTAGGTTCCTTAATCGACAGCGTGGTCAAAATCCCAATCAGCATCGCCGCCGCCATAGCGAAATAAGCTATCTGCCAATCGCTGTAGGCCGCGATATAAAAAGCCCCCGCCCCCGCCACCAGCAGAGCCACCCGATAACCGAAAACATAGGCTGCCGCCATTGCCCCTTGAAATTCGGCAACCGCCGCCTCAATCCGATAAGCGTCGACGGCAACATCCTGGGTCGACGAACAAAAAGCGACAAATACCGCCAACAACGCGATTTGCTGCAATTGCTGGTGAACGTCGGCCATTCCCATCCCGACCAGACCGAACGCGATGCCCACTTGCGCGACCAGCATCCAACTGCGCCGTTTACCCAGCACTTTCGATAGCCAAGGCAACGGAAGGCGGTCGATCACCGGCGCCCAAAACACTTTTACCGAATAGGTGACGCCGATCCAGCTGAAGTAACCGATCACGGACAGGGCGACGCCCTCGTCTCGCAACCAGGCGGACAATGTGGAAAAAACCAGGAGAAAAGGAAGACCGGCGGAAAAACCGAGAAAAATCATGCCCAGCACACAAGGCTTGGCATAAACGGAAAAAGCCTGACGCCAACTGTGCGTTTTAGTCGCCATCAGGCCTTCCCCGTGCCGCGGACGCGCACCGCGTATTGATACCTATCCGTTAATCAGATAGTGAACAAAGATACTTGCAGCATAACCTCCGGCGATCGCTGGCGACCACTTCAGGTGACTGAAGAATGTGTATTTGTGCTGAGATTGTCCCATCAGCGCTACACCCGCCGCGGAACCGATCGACAGCATAGAACCGCCGACACCCGCCGTCAGCGTCACTAACAGCCATTGATAAAGATCCATATCCAAATTCATGCTCAATACTGCGAACATTACCGGGATGTTGTCGACGATGGCCGACAGGATACCCACCAAAATGTTGGCTCCGGTATGCCCCAGCCCGTCGTACATCGCACCGGACAATAATTCCAGATAACCGATATAACCCAAACCGCCCACGGCGAACACGACACCGAAGAAGAAAAACAAGGTATCCCATTCCGCATCGCGCACCTTATTGAAGATGTCGAACTTATCGCCTTCACCGGAGTGATACAACGTTTTTAGTCTGAAACCGTAAATCAACAAAAACGACAAGCCAACCATCATCCCCATGAACGGCGGCAGATGCAGAAATTGCTTGAAGCTGACCGCGGTCACAATGGTCAACGCAAACAAGGCGCAAACCTGAATCGCACCCGGCTTCAATTGCACCGCACTTTCATGAGTGGCCTCGGGTTGTTCGTCAGGGATCGCCATATACATGAAAGCTGCCGGCACGACATAGTTCACCGCAGAAGGGATGAACAACTTGAAGA
>JBNLFT010000051.1:0-15755 GCA_050305675.1 Methylococcaceae bacterium | reverse complement strand
ATCTGTTGTACTCGCGGCGCGCTTACCGAAAAAACATGACGGCGCCGGGGCACGTATGGGTAAGCGGCAAGGTACATACGTTCACGACCGAGAATGTTTCGGTCGACGGGTTGATGATCCGGTTGGAAGGGGACATCGAGATCGAGCAGGGCGCCGCCTTGCAGTACGAATTCAAACGATTGGAATTATCCGGGCAGGCTAAGGTGATATGGCTCGAGAAAAACAACGGAACGACGTTGCTGGGCTTGGAATATTTGTATATGGAAAAAGATTCGGTTAAAGGTATTCCCCGTTTTATCCGTTAACCGCCCGGGGGAGCTTCCGGACGTTGAGCCCGGACGCTGAAAATCAGTTCGTCTTGCGTACCTTCTTATACACTCACGTTAACGCCGGTTGATTCGACGTTGAACTAGGCGGCGAATCGCTGTTTGTTACGCGCCGACCAGTAGCGGGCGGCCAGGGACTCGGCGTGTTGCCGATCGTCTGCCGCGCCCATCAGCTTCAAGGCGACGGCCGCGGTACCGATGACGGTCGCTTCGGCATATTCGTCGGTGATCTCGCCCCGCCACAGGCGCGCCAATTGCTCTGGATTCAGCGCTTCGGGTTTTATATGGCGACGCCGAAACATCGCCGGCCAGCTTTCCTCGCTCAATTCCGTCCAATGTACGCTTTGGACCAGACACTCCATATCCGGATTGCGCTCGGTCTCGCCCCCTTCGCCCTTGAGCACCGCCATATGCGGCTGTTCCAACAGCAGAGCGGCTTTCTGATGAACCTGCCGATAACTGGGATGGAATATACCCTGAATGCTGTACGCCGCGTTGAACGGGTTTAACAATCTGACCAGGGTATGGACCGGGGAGCGTAATCCCATCACCGAGCGCAAATTGATCATGTCGTGTAATTTCGGGCAGATATGTTCCAGCGATAAATAGCTGAAATTGGCGTTAAGCAATTGCCCGGCTGCTTGCTCGACGGAGGTTGCCGCCTCTATGCCGAGTATCCCCAGCACGTTGCGGGTATAAATGCGCCCCTCGGTATGCCCCTCGGCACCGTGCATGAATACCCGAATGCGGTTTTCCGCCAGTAATAGCGCCGCCAGCAGAAACCAGGGCAAATGCCGGCGCTTGCCGGCGTAGGACGACCAATCGAGATCGGCGCCGGCGGTATCGTGGGTCCGAAAACTTTCCCGCGCCGCGGCGACGAATCCGGCCAATTCCTCCGGCGTTTCCTCTTTGACCCGCATCAGCATCATGAAGGCGCCCAACTGAATCGGCTCGACCTGGTCGCTCATGATCATTTTCATGGCGCGATAGGCTTCGTCCTGGGTCAAGGGCCGGGAGCCTTTTTTCCCTTTACCCAATATTTTGATGAATTCGGCAAACGGATGTTCTTTCATGACAGCGAAAATGGGAGATAGTGGTCGATTAGCAGCGCGGCGAACATGATCATCAAGTAGATAATGGAATAGCCGAAGGTTTTCATGGCCGTTCTGTCGTCTTTGTGGCGCATCATCAGCACGGCGAAATAGATGAAGCCGAGTCCCAGCGGAATCGCGGCGGACAAATAGATCAACTGGCTCATGCCGGTCAAATAGGGCAACAAGGTAACGATCAGCAACAACACCGTATATAGCAGAATATGCAAACGAGTGAACTCGCTGCCGTGGGTGACAGGCAGCATCGGAATCTCGACCTTGGCGTATTCGTCGCGGCGGGCGATGGCCAGAGCCCAGAAATGCGGCGGCGTCCAAACGAATATGATCAAAAACAGCAACAATGCGTAAGGGTGCACGTTCCCGGTAATCGCGCACCATCCCAGCACTGGCGGCGCGGCCCCGGCGGCGCCGCCGATCACGATATTCTGCGGGGTCATCCGTTTTAAATAGACGGTATAGATAATGGCATAGCCGATCAATGACAGAAAGGTCAGCAGCGCGGTCAACCAGTTGACCAGGAATATCAGCATCAGCATCGATACCAGGCCGATCGCGGCCGCGAACAGCAGCACGTTCTTTGCGCTCAGATCGCCTTTCGGCAATGGACGGTGCCGGGTGCGAGCCATTTCCGCATCGGCCTTATGATCGATATAATGGTTGATCGCCGCGGCCGAAGACGCCGCCAGGGCGATGCCGACAGTACCGTAGACGAAATTGTCCAGCGGCGGCATACCCGGGACGGCCAGCAACATGCCGACGACGGCGGTGAAGACGATCAACGCGACGACTTTGGGTTTGCACAGCTGCAGATAATTCCGCCAGGAAAGGGTTGAGGTGGTGTTTGTCATTCGGAATCTGGTCAATACCGGCCTGAAAGTTGCGTATAGAATACAGTGAACTATTGGTTATGGAAATAGTCGCAAGCGCTAACGTTTTATATTTATGAGGGACACATGAGTTATAAGATCATCGTTGTAACATTACTGAGTCTGCCGTTGTGGGTTCAGGCGGGAGAATCGAAAGTGCAGGAAAAGGTCTTGGAGAATGGTATGAAAATCCTGGTCCAGGAGGATCACCGTTCACCGGTGGCGGTTTCGCAGATTTGGTATAAGGTGGGCTCGAGCTACGAACCGGGCGGTATCACCGGTATTTCGCACATGCTGGAACATATGATGTTCAAGGGTACCGAGCGCTATCCGGCCGGCGAGTTTTCCCGCATCATCGCCGAGAACGGCGGCAACGAAAATGCCTTTACCGGGCGCGATTATACGGCGTATTTTCAAACTCTGGAGCAGTCGCGTTTGGAAGTCAGCTTTAGGTTGGAAGCCGACCGCATGCGTAATCTGCATCTGCTGGCCGAAGAACTGAAGAAGGAACTGCAGGTGGTCACCGAAGAACGCCGCATGCGCACCGACGACAAGCCGCGGGCCAAGGTGCAGGAATATTTTATGGCGATGGCTTTTTCCAACAGTCCCTATAAGAACCCAATCATCGGTTGGCCGGCCGATATCGCCAATTATACGATCGACGACCTGAAGACTTGGTATCAGCGCTGGTATGCGCCGAATAACGCGACCCTGGTTGTGGTGGGCGACGTACAACCCGAACAGGTGTTTGAGCTGGCCCAGAAATACTTCGGCGACTTGAAGCCGAGCGACATCGAGCCGTTGAAACCGCAAACCGAAGTCGAACAGGTTGGCGTGCGCAAAATGACCGTCAAGCTGCCGGCGAAATTACCGTATGTTGTATTAGGGTACAAGGTGCCGGTGTTGACCAGCGCCAGTCCGGAATGGGAGGCTTACGCGCTGGAAGTGCTGGCCGGGATACTCGACGGCGGAAACAGCGCAAGGCTTTCCTCGCGCCTGATCAGGGGCAAGCAGATTGCGGTGTCCGCCGGAGCCGGGTACGGGCTGACGTCGCGATTGCCGGATTTGTTCATTTTGGATGCGACGCCGGCGAAGGGCAAGACGGTGTACGATCTCGAATCGGCATTAAAGGACGAGGTCGATCAACTGCGCGAGCAGTTGGTCGATGACGAGGAGTTGCAGCGCATCAAGGCCCAGGTTTTGGCCAATGCGGTCTACGAACGCGATTCGAATTTCTATCAGGCGATGCAGCTTGGCATGTTCGAAACCATCGGCGTGGGCTGGCGCAAGGTCGACGAATACGTGGACAAGGTTCACCAGGTGACGGCGGAGCAGGTACGCGCCGTGGCGCGCAAATATTTGGTCGAGGATAGGCTTAGCATCGCTTATCTGGAACCGCAACCGATTTCGGAACAGACCCAAATTGAGAACGGAGAGGGAATTAGTGATGCGTATTAAATGGGCGGCAATCGTTTTGGTTTTTCTATCCCACAGCGTATGGGCGGAGGTAAACATCGAACATTGGGAAACTCCGCGCGGCGGTCAGGTTTATTACGTCCATGCCGAAGGTCTGCCGATGGTGGATATTCGGGTGACTTTCGATGCCGGCAGCGCGCGCGACGGCGAGCGCTACGGCTTGGCGGCGATGACCTCGGCGATGCTGGATGCCGGGGCCGGCGACTGGAACGCCGATCAGGTGGCCGAACGTTTCGAGAGTGTCGGCGCCCAGTTCGACACCGGCGTTGCGATAGACATGGCTTGGCTATCCTTGCGCACGTTGACCGAACAACCGTTGTTCGACAAGGCGGTGGCGACCTTGCGCACCATCTTGGCCGAGCCCTCCTTTAACGAGGCGGATTTCAAACGCAAACAGAACCGAACGCTGGCGGCGCTGAAACATCGGGAGGAATCTCCGGGTGCGCTGGCGGAAATCGCGTTCTTCGAGGCCCTTTACCACGATCACCCTTATGCCCATCCCAGCGCGGGAACGGTGGAAACGGTGGCCGGACTTACCGCCGAGCATTTGCGGCGCTTTTTTCAACGCTATTACGTGGCCGCCAATGCTATGGTCGTGATTGTCGGCGATTTGGATCGGGCGCAAGCAAGGCGTCTGGCGGAATCGTTGGTGGCCGGATTGGGGCAGGGGGAAAAGCCGCAGCCGATTCCACAGATCACGCAGCCGCAACAGGGCGGCAGCCGGCATATCGATTTTCCGTCGACGCAAACCCACGTTTTGTCCGGCTTGCCGGGCACCGATCGGAACGATCCCGACTATTTTTCCTTGTACGTCGGCAATCATATCCTCGGCGGTGGCGGCATGGTGTCCAGATTGTTCGAGGAGGTGCGCGAAAAACGCGGCTTGGCCTACAGCGCCTACAGTTATTTTTCTCCGTTATACCGGCCCGGCCCGTTTACGATGGGCCTGCAAACGCGTAACGATCAGACCGCCGAGGCCGTTGACATCATGACCAAGACCTTGGTCGACTTTATCGGCAACGGCCCCACCGAATCCGAGCTGGCGGCGGCCAAGAAAAACATCACCGGCGGCTTCGTTATGCGCTTCGATACCAACCGGAAATTGACCGAATACGTCAACATGATCGGTTTCTACCGCTTGCCGCTGGATTACTTGGATACGTTTCCGCGCAAGGTCGAAGCGATAACCGCGGCCCAGATCAAGGATGCGTTTCAGCGACGGGTCAACCCCGAATTTCTGCAAACGATCACGGTAGGCGGAAAGTAGGCTTGCGCAATCAACTGCGGGTAATCGGCGGCCAATGGCGGAGCCGGCAGCTGCCGTTCGTGGACGCGCCGGGCCTCAGGCCGACCCCCGCGCGGGTCAGGGAGACGCTGTTCAACTGGCTGCGCTTCGACGTGCATGGAAGCCGTTGTCTCGATTTGTATGCAGGCAGCGGCGCATTGGGTGTGGAAGCCGCTTCGCGTGGGGCGGCTTACGTGGTTCAGGTGGAAAACAACGCCCAGTCCTGTCGTCAGCTCAAGGCCAATGCCGTTAAGTTGAGAGCCGAGCAGATGAAAGTCGTGCAGCTGGACGTATTCCGTTTCCTGGCCGGCGATACCGAGCCGTTCGATCTGGTTTTTCTCGATCCGCCATTCGGCCTCCGTCTGGTCGGACCAACCTGCCGTTGGCTGGAAGATAAAGGCTGGCTTTCGCCGCGGGCGAAAATTTATATCGAAGCGGAAAGGGGCCTTGCGCTCGACGAGATGCCGGAAAACTGGCGGGAGTTGAAAGCCAAGAGTGCCGGCGAAGTCGATTATTATTTGTTCGAACGTCGGTAATCGTGTCTGCCAAAGGTGCGAATGCAACGCCAATGGGTTAGAATCGGCGGTTTTTCCGACAACCACCTAGCATGAATATTACCGCAATCTATCCGGGTACCTTCGACCCCGTTACCAACGGCCATCTGGATTTGGTAGCCAGGGCGGCCAGATTGTATCGTCGGATTATCGTCGCAGTAGCCGAAAGTCGCGGCAAGGCGCCGTTGTTTTCGGTAGCGGAGAGAGTGGACTTGGTGCAACAGGTTACCGCGGAATTTTCCAACGTCGAAGTCATCGGCTTCGACAATTTGTTGGTCGACTGCGCGAGAGAACACGGGGCCGATGTGATATTGCGCGGCCTTAGGGCTGTTTCCGATTTTGAATACGAGTTCCAGTTGGCCGGGATGAACCGAAGGTTGTCGCCGCGATTGGAGACGGTTTTTCTGACACCGGCGGAGCAGTATGAATTTATCTCGTCCAGCATGATTCGGGAAATCGCCAGATTGCAGGGAGATGTTTCTAGCTTTGTTCCCGCCGTCGTCGAACGACGTTTGATTGAAAAATTTTCCAAGGAGTAAAGATGTCTCTATTAATAAGCGATGAATGTATCAATTGTGACGTGTGCGAGCCCGAATGCCCGAACGGGGCTATCTCGCAAGGCGACGAAATATACGTCATCAACCCGAGTCTCTGTACCGAATGCGTCGGCCATCACGATACGCCGCAATGCGTGGAAGTATGCCCGGTCGATTGTATCGACAAGGACCCCGATGTCGTCGAGGATCGCGACAGCCTCTATCAAAAATATCTTAAGTTAACGCAATAGCTTCCACGACGGTTTCTGCCCGCCGCGGGCAGGAACCGTCGCTCGAAACGAAATTAACGAAATTTCTGTTTACGCGGTTTTCAAAACTGTTCTATTATCGACTCGAATATTTCTTGCATGTGTAGTACAGGTCGCTTATGTCCAATTCCGAGCACGCTCTTTCGCTGAAATCGCTGCTGGATCACCCCGGCTTTGCCGAGGGCGAGTTCTGGGTCCGCAGGAGTTACCGACCGGAGGAGCTGGTTATCATCGAAGGCGAAAAAGGCAAGGAAATTTTTGTCATTTTAGAGGGCCGGGTCACGGTCTGTACCAACGTGCAAATTTCGTCCGACCGGCATATGGTATCCGGCCTATGCGAGTTGTTCGACGGCGAGGAATTCTCCCATTCCTGTTTTTTCGACGACGAGCCTCATTGCGCGACGGTTAAAGCCACTGCAGCTTGCGAGTTGGCGGTAATCGATGCGGCCAAATTACAACAATTCCTTAGGATCAATCCGGAACTCGGGTTTCGTCTCTTGTATCACTGGTTCAGCATCATGCTGCCGCGAATTCGGCAGAGCAACAAACGCTTTTCCAACCTCCTCAGCTGGGGTATCAAAGCCTATCAAATCGACTCGTCTATTTAAGCGATACGCAGGCCGGTTTTGAAAAATTTGGCGTGGAGTCTAAACTTTATTCGTAGAGACAAAACGAGAGTTCATGATGACTCCTGAAAAGTTGGTCGAAAAGGTTAACACCTTGTTCTCGCTGCCCGATGTTGCGCTTCGGATTAATGAACTGTTGGCTGAGGAAGATAGCAGTATCGTAGACCTCGAAGAGGTCATCCTGCACGATCCCGCATTGAGCGCCAAATTACTCAAAATCGTCAATAGCGCGTATTACGGATTTCCGACCAGGATCGATACCGTCTCCAGGGCGATTACGATGATAGGCAGGCAGGAACTTCGCAATTTGGTCCTTGCGACGTCGGTAACCGACGGTTTTACGGGCATCCCGCAGCATCTGGTCGATATGAATACCTTTTGGTATCACAGTGTCACCAGCGCGATCTTGGCTCGCTTGTTGGCGAAGCACCTGAGCCACTTGGATCATGAGCGGTTTTTTATTGCCGGCTTGTTGCACAGTATCGGGAAATTGGTTTTTTTTACCGAGTATCCGCAGCAATCGGCGCTGATTCTGAGCCTAAAAGACGCGGGAGCCGATGCCATGACGGCCAAGGAGAAGGAGACCTTCGGTTTTACCTATGCCGAACTGGGAGCCGAGCTGCTAAAGCAATGGAAGTTGCCGGAGACGATCTGGCGGATGATCGAGCACCAATTGCAGCCTTTACAGGCGGGAGACTCGAAGGAGGATGCGTGTATTTTGCATGTTGCCGCCTGCATTGCCGATAGAATAGAGCCTTGCGCAAAGCAGGACCTCGACTTCCAGGAAGCGGACCTTGATTACGACTCACCGGTGGTCAACTATCTGCAATTAGACGAGCAAGACATGCGTCCTTTAATTCAGGAAGCAGTATTTCAGGCTTTTGATATACTGTGCTTGATTCGCCCGGAAGCCTCGGTGATTTTTTAGCAAAATGTTGACTTAACTCGTAGTTCCCGGAGCATAAGGACCCACGAATAGCGCCGATCAACCGCGAACGGATTCGATCAGCGTTGTCCAAGCGACGAGGCGAACCAACGGACCATAGTTTATTGCCTCTGAACCGACGACTACCGACCGAATTCAATGCCGAGAAACAATAGGACAAAGCTGCAACTCCCGGCCCAAGCTCGCCCCGGCGAACCCGTTCCCTACGAGATCACGTATCGCCCCATGGTCGATCCGAAAATACAAAAATTGCCTCCGGCAGTGCAGCAGGAATTGGGCGGGTTGCTGGTGTCCAATCGCAAGGAAGCGGTGCAGGCCATTCCCAAGTTATTGGAATTAAAACAGCACTATCCAAAAATTCCTCTGATTTACAATTACTTGTCGGTTGCCTACGGCTATGTCGATACCGAGCGACAAAAGCAGGCGATCGAGGAAAATTACCGGGAGAACCCAGGATATCTGTTTGCCCGCTGCCATTATGCGCAATTATGTTTGCAGGAAGGGATGGCCGACAAGGTTCCGGCGATATTCGATAAAAAGTTCGATCTGAAGGCGCTGTATCCGCGCAGAAATCAGTTTCATGCCACCGAATATGCCGCCTTTACCGGCGTGTTGTGCGCCTATTTCAAAAAAATTGGCGACCAGGAAATGGCGCGCTATCTGTATGATTGTTTGCGGGAAACGGTGCCGAATGCGGACGAAACCAGGCAGGCCAAGGCATTGATGGAACCGGGTTTGCTCGGGCGCGTGGGCGCAAAGTTGGTGTCGGTTTTGAGCGCTTGAGGGCTGCGGCACGCTCGGTCTAAAATCGGCGTTGCCGGTACTGCGCCAACTTGCAGCCGATGCCGCGTCCGAGCGAGGCGTGGAACCGATTTCCGCGAACCCCGGGGTCAACAGCTAATGGTTTGCCGCCGCTCCCGATGCCGCGAAGCGTTTTGCGCATTCTTCGGCCTGCATCGCTATTTCCCGTTCTTCGTCGGTCTTAATGACCAGTATCGACAGCGCAGCGCCTGTGCTGTCGATGGCGCAGCAAGCACCCGCGACGGCGTTATTCTTAGCCGCGTCGATCTCGATCCCGAGCGCTTTCAGGTCGGCGCAACAGCGGCCTCTTAGCCAGGCGTCGTTTTCACCTATTCCTCCGGTAAAGACCACGGCATCGACCCGTCCGAGCACCGCAAAGTAGGCTCCGAGGTACTTTTTGATGCGGTAGGCATACATGGCCAAGGCCAGGCTGGCCGCCTTGTTTCCATGCTCGGCGAGCAGATGTACGGAACGCATATCGTTTTCGCCGCATATCCCCTTTAGCCCGCTCTGTCTATTGAACTGCGCCTCAACCTCGTCGAACGGGCAGGCCCCGCTGCGTTCGAGGAAAAAGGGCAGGGCCGGGTCGATGTCGCCGCAGCGGGTTCCCATCATCAGTCCTTCGAGCGGCGTCATTCCCATCGTAGTGTCGATGCTTTGGCCCTGGGCAATGGCGCACATGCTGGCACCGTTGCCCAAATGCAAGGTGATTAAATTCAGCTCGCTAAGATCCCTGCCCAGATGGTTTGCCGCCTGTTTGGCGACGTAATGATGGGACGTGCCATGAAAACCGTAGCGGCGCACGCCGTATTGTCGATACCAGACGTCCGGCACGGAGTAGCGAAAGGCTTCGGGGGGCAGGGTTTGGTGAAACGCGGTGTCGAAAACGGCCACCTGCGGAATATTCGGTAATTGCTCCAGCGCCTGTTCGATGCCGAGCAGGTTAGCCGGATTGTGCAACGGCGCCAGTGGAATCAGTTGCCTGATTCGTTCAACCACTTCGGGATCGATGATGACCGGTTGACGAAAATGCTCGCCGCCGTGTACGACCCGGTGGCCGATACAAAAAAGCTCCGAGTTATCGGGCAAGGCTTTGCATTCGCGCAACAGATCGAACAGGGCCTGCAGTCCCTGCTGGTGATCGCCGACATGACCGGTTTTAACGTTCGCGTCGAACGTGTTGTCGTTCCGCAGTAGTTCGTATCGGTGCAGGCTTGCCGCTTCGCCGATTTTTTCGATCAGGCCGGAAACGACCGCAGTTCGTTCGGACATATCGAACAGCCGGTATTTGATCGACGAACTGCCGGAGTTGAGTACCAGGGTTTTCATGGTCATCCTTGAGCCTGAATCGCCGTGATCAGGACGGTGTTGACGATATCCGGGACGGTGCACCCCCGGCTGAGGTCGTTGACCGGTTTGTTCAGCCCTTGCAACACCGGTCCGATGGCGACCGCGCCGGAAGAGCGTTGCACCGCTTTGTAGGTGTTGTTTCCGGTATTGAGATCGGGAAAGATAAAGACGTTGGCACGGCCGGCCACTTCGCTTTCCGGCAATTTGGTGCGGGCGACGCTGGCGTCGACGGCCGCATCGTATTGCATCGGCCCCTCCAGTTTCAAATCGGGTTGCAGCGCCTTGGCCAACACGACGGCCTGTCTGACCTTATCCACCGCCTCACCCTTGCCGGATTCGCCGGTGGAATAGGAGAGCATGGCGACGCGCGGCTCGATATTGAATTTGGCTGCGGTGGCAGCCGAACTGACGGCGATTTCGGCCAGTTGTTGCGCGGTCGGATTGGGATTGACGGCGCAGTCGCCGTAGACCAGCACGCGGTCTTGCAGGCACATAAAAAACACGCTGGAGACGATCGAGGTACCCGGTTTGGTCTTGATGATTTCGAAAGCCGGACGAATGGTATGCTGGGTGGTGTGGACGGCGCCCGAAACCATGCCGTCGGCATGATTCAAGTGAACCATCATGGTGCCGAAATAGCTGACGTCGGCCATCAGGTCGTAGGCGATTTCGTAGACGATCCCTTTATGCGCGCGGAGCTGGTAATAGGTTTTTGCATAAAGTTTCCGCAGTTCCGAGGTCATCGGGTCGATGATGTCGATGTCGCCCAGTTGCAGGGCCAGTGCCTCGATTTTATGGCGGATGGTTTCCTCGTTTCCTAACAAGGTCAGTTTTACCGCACCGCGCAATATCAAAATTTCGGCGGCGCGCAGAATGCGTTCCTCCTCGCCCTCCGGCAAAACGATATGGCGAGGATCGGCTTTGGCCCTTTGCAACAGTTCGTATTCGAACATCAACGGCGTGACCCGCCGGGTTTTCCGGGTCAGCAGGCGCTGTTTGAGCTCCTCCATGTTGATGTTGTTCTCCACCAGACCCAAGGCGGTGGCGATTTTGCGTTCGTTCTGCGAACGCAGACGGGCCGGGACGTGGGTCACGTTCAAGGCGGTGGTAAAGGTGTCGGTAGCGACGCCCAGCACGGCGAACGGCATGTCGCCGAGACCGTCGATCAGCAGTTGCACTTGTTTGGCCGGTTCCTGCTCGCCGGTCAGCAGCAAGCCCGCTATTTGCGGGTAATTCTTGGAATGGTAGGCCATCAGGCAGGCCAGGATGATATCCGAGCGATCGCCCGGGGTGATGATCAAATCGCCTTTTTCCAAATAATCGAGAAAATCGGGCACGATCATCGCGGCAACCTTGTAATTGTATATTTCCAGGTTCAAGGTCTCTTTATTTGCCGATAACAGCTTGGCTCCCAAGGTGTGGGCGATATCGCCGACGCTCGGCCTTTCCAGCGAGGGTTCCACCGGGACCACGTAGACCGGAAAGCTGGCGTCCGGCGCATGGCTGAAGCGAGCCCGCACGGTGTCGACCTGAAGCGGCGAAACCCCGTTAATGACGGTCGCCAGCAAGTCGCAACCGTTTTCATGGATGGCGTGGCGAACGCTGTGCAGAATATCGACGATCTCGGAATTGTCGCGTTCCCCGCCCTGGATGACCGGCATGATCAGACAGCCTAGATTGTTGGCGACGTCGGCGTTGAAATCGAACTCGTACAGTGGGTCGCCGGTCTTGTAATCGGAGCCTACGCACAGTACGTGGTCGCATTGGGCTTTAAGACTTTGGTACTTTATCAGGATCGCTTTCAGCAGTTCTTCGTAACGGTCGTTGGCCAGCAGGCGGTAGGCTTCTTCGTCGGTGCAACCGTACATCGACTCGTAAGGCCATTCCAATTGGTAGCGGTGGGTAATGAGTTGGATGAGCTCGTCTTTGTCCCCGCCGTTGTGGATGATCGGTCGGAAGAATCCGACTTTTTCGGCGTGGCCCGAGAACATTTCCATCATGGCCAGCATGATGACCGATTTTCCGCTACCTTGCTCGGCACCGGTAATGTAGATGTTTTGCGTAATGGGGGCCATAGACTGAGAATTGTTTGCTTATCGCGTTAACGAATAGATAGCGGTGGCGCCGTTCCGAAAAGGCTTTTCTTTGTGGGCGGCCTGACGGCGCAACGGTCGCTGCCGCTACTACCGCGGGTTAAATTTTAAGGATGCGTTGGATCAATCCGCCCGGGACTTTTCCGTGTTCGGTTAAGAACAATGGAACTTTGTTTCATCGGATTGTATCAATCGCATTAAGCAATTGTTGCCGGTTTCGCGTCCTTTTGCATCGGGAAATACTGGGTAAATCAGCCCATCAGTAACCGTACACCCCAAAAACATAGCAGAACACCGGCGGTTTTGCCGATGATTTACGCGTGCCGCGGCGATTTTTTTCCAGCAACATAAATAACGTCAACAAGATCATGCCGAAAGGGTTCATGACGCCGACGGCGAACATCAACGGCATTCGGGCCCAGCGCCACTCCAAGCAGTGGCCGCCGTGGAGCAAACCCATGCGAAAACCGCCGGATATTGCGGGCGCCGCCGGTTTAACAGAGATCCCATGGGAGCCCCAATGATGAAGACAATGTTGTTTGAAGGCGCTGAATTGATGGTTTCCCGCGCCGGAAATAAGCAACAGCGGCGCCAGCGCACGCTTGAACCGAGCGCTGAGTAACCGCGGAGGGATATATTCAGCGCTCCCCAGAAGGTCCGAGAGTGAATTAAAACGGTTCCTTAAACGGTCTTAGATCCAGTTCGTGGGTCCAGGCGCTGGGGTGCTGGCAATGCATGGCCCAGTAGGTTTCGGCGATGGCATCCAATTGCAGCAAACCGTCCTTCCCCTTGGCCTGCACGTATTCCGGGAATTGTTTCGCTGCCCGATCTCCGTCGATGACGCCGTCGATAACGGAATGAATTACATGGATCCCTTGCGGCGAAAACTCGCGCGCCAAGCCCTGGGCCAGGGCCCTCAACGCCGCCTTGGCGGAGGCAAAGGCGGTGAACGGCGGTTTGGCCCGCAACGAGGCGGTGGCGCCGGTGAAAAACAGCGTCCCCTGCTGCTTTATCAACATGCAATCGATGGCTTCCTTGGCAAAGAGGAAGGCACCCAGGCAGTTTTGCTGCCAAAGATGGGTAAACGTTTCCTCTTCCGTTTCCAAAAACGGCGAGGGGATATTGCTGTCTACGTTGTAGACAGCAATTTGCAGCCTCGGCCCCTGATAGCGGACGATCTCGAATAAGTGTTCGACATCGTAGCTCTTGGTGGCGTCGGCGAGCACGGCAGTTGCCTGCCCGCCTTCCGCAACGATGTTTTCAGCCAACGAGCGTAGCGTATTTTCGCTACGCCCGGAAATAAAAACATGCAGTCCTTTTGCGGCAAAAAGCTTTGCGAGTGTGGCGCCCAGTCCACGTTCTGGTCCAACACCGATGATAACGGCTGAACATGGTTGCTCCATTATGACGCTTTCCCGGCCGCGCTCGCTTCCGGAACTTCGATAAGGCTTCCAGATTTGACGTCGTAGATGTAGCCGTACACCGGGATGTTAGACGGCACTAAGGGATGAGACTTTATGCGGAGGACGTCTTCCAGCACGCTGCTCGCCTGGTCTTTGATGGTCAGCCAGTTGATATATTTTCCTTCCGCCGAACCCGGGCCTTCGCAGCAGTCATGCCAGCCCGTTGCATCGACGGAGGCGGTTCTCAGGCTGCTGTTTAACAGATCGCTCATGATTTCGTTGGTGAACGTTTCCATTCCGCAGTCGGTATGATGGATGACGAACCATTCGCGGGTGCCCAGCAGCTTATAGGAAATGACCAGCGACCGGATGGCGTCGTCGCTGGCGCGGCCGCCGGCGTTCCGAATAACATGGGCGTCGCCTTCCGCCAAACCGGCATATTTGGCAGGATCGAGACGGGCATCCATGCAGGTCAGTATCGCGAATTGACGTCCGGGAGGCATCGGCAAGTCGCCCTTGTTGAAGCCGCTGACGTATTCGCGGTTGGCAAGCAATACTTCGTTTAAAACTTTTGTCATGGTGTTTCTCCTCACTTGGTGGTTATTTGTGGCCGAATATCAGCGAAAAATTGTTGGCCGGCATATCGATTTTTTCTTTTAATTCTAAGCCATGCTTGGCTGCCGCCGCCTTCAGGTCGGCAACGTCTTTCAGGCCCCATTCCTCGACCCCTGCGGAACTCAGCGTATCGTGGAACTCCTTGTTGGAATCGGTGGTGAAACTGCCCTCAACCTGGAACGGCCCGTAAATCAGCAGTATCCCGTCGTCGCTGAGCAAGTTGGCGGCGCATTGCATCATACCATCAGCGATGGAAATCGGTGCGACTTGAAAGATATTGATGCAGAAGATGGCATCGAACGATTTCGGCGTACCGGCATTGAACCAGGTTTCCGGTTTGGTCAGGTCCAGGTGCACCGGATCGGCGATGTTGTCGTTCTTATGCTCGGTCGTCAGTTTCTTGATGTTGTCGAAGACATCGACGTCCCTGTCTGACGGATGGAAATGCAGATGGTCGAAATGCGGCGCGAAATAGTTGATATGCATGCCGCTGCCGCTGGCCATTTCCAGCACGCGGCCGGGATCTTTCGGTAATTTTTCTTTCAAGACGCCGAGCAAGGGCTCGCGGTTGCGGTTTCCGGCCCAGGCCACGTATTCGCTTAACGGATGCGGATCCAAGGGTGGTTTGATGTCTGACATGTGTGCTCCTCATATATGTAATAGTTATTAGTCTTTCCTTTTCAGCATTTTTCATGCCTAACGCACTGTCGAAAAATATCGTTTATTATCAATCAATTAATTATTTCATGTTGCGCGGTGCGTGAAGCTGTGCTTCAATCAATGAAAAATTAATTCAGAGAACTGCATGAGCGACACCAGCCTTTCCGACCTGACCCCGACATTTTTTCTGCAAACCTTCATTCTCGAGTTGATGCATGCCAGCGAACAGTTGGGCCAGGAACATTCCCGACAACTGATCGAAAATATAGCGCGCACCGCGGGTTGCTTTTTCGAGGAAGTTTACCGCCAGCAAATCGACAATAAAGAGGACGCGCTGGATATCGAAAGTTACATCGAGTTGATCTTGGGTTTGAAAAATCATATCGGAGGCAAGTTCTCGTTGACTTCGAGCACGCCGGATTGTATTGCGGTCAGCAACAGTTGCTGTCCTTTCGGCGAAAAAGTCGGTAATTTTCCGGAACTGTGCGGCATGACTTCCAGCGTTTTCGGCGGTATTGCAGCGCGAAACTTCGGGTATGCCAAGGTGGAAATCGATAAGAGTATCGCTCGTCACGATGGCTGCTGTGAAGTCTATGTTCACTTGAACCCGGACAAGGCCGGCGACAGGCCGGGTATCGAGTATCGGGACGATTGGAACAAGAACAAACAGCATCAGGATATCGGTGAATTGCATTCGCGGATCGAGGAAAGTATGTTGAAGATCTGGCGTCGACAAAGCCGTAAACCGGAGAAAAAATACCAACCGCCGGTTATCGTCGCCAACTCGCCGGCGATGAAGAAGGTTCTGCAAGCGATCGAAGTGGTTGCGCCGACGTC
>JBNLFT010000050.1:0-16008 GCA_050305675.1 Methylococcaceae bacterium | reverse complement strand
ATGAGGTTGGGCTGCCTCAATCACGCGTTGTTGACATGGCGCGCCGTGCAAGCCGCCGAAGTCGCCTGCGCCGGGTGGGTTGCGGTTCAGTTGGACGACCGGATGCGGTTTTTCGACGAAAATATCGATTATCTGCGGCGCCGTTTGGGCGCTCCGCTCGGCGTGTTGCCGTATAGCCGGCAACCCGATTTCGACCGATTGTCATGTTTTTTACATGGGATATTGGCAAAAGATTGATATGGATCAAAATTGGCCATTGTAGTGTGGGCATAATTGCCACTCCACGATTATAACTACCTGGAGGAAAGTGATGGCTTTAATGACTTGGACTGCTGACCAATATGGCACCAACGTTGCTTTTGCTGATGACGAGCATCAGAAATTATTCGGTTTACTGAATACTCTGTACGATCAAGCGACTAACGGAGCGGCCCGTTCGGACGTAGGCGCGTCCTTGGATGCCTTGATCGCCTTCGTATTGGATCATTTCGCGCACGAGGAACGGGAAATGCAAGCAAAGGGCTTTGCCGGCTACGATGCGCATAAGGCCGAGCATGATGCCCTGGTCACCATCTGTGCCGATTTGCAGAATAAGTTTCACGCCGGCGAGGCCGATGTCACCGACGAAGTCGGGCAAATGGTCAAAGGTTGGCTGGACAACCATATCCCAACGTTCGACAAAGCCTACGGCCCAACCCTGGGCTGATAAGCGGCAAAAAGTTTTACCTGATTAATAGTGTGTGTTGGGGCCTGTGGGATCGATTTCTCACAGGCCTTTTTTTGTGCCGTTAACCGCGCAGGCTGAAGCACAGCTAGCCTAGAAATAATTGATAGGTTAAAATTACCCAGTTAATTTGTGATTATCCTGGGGACGTCGTTAAAGTTCCGCAACGGGCTGGTCCTTCCGCTTATTCTCGGTGTTGTCTATCGGAAACATGGTTCTTGCCATGCGGTTGTTTCTGCGTCCTGCCGAATAGTTACGGAAACCCGGCAGCGTTCGCGAGTTTTATTACGTTCCCAAGTAAATGGAGAAGCAGTCTGTTATTGGAAGGGGCGGACTGGTTTTGATTACGACAATCCACGCATACAAGTTTATAACTACACAAACAGGAGGCTGCTCCGTGAGAAAAACTAAGCAACTGTTCGCATTTCTGACCCTAATGTTATTGGGTTTGGGTACAGCGCGTGCGGATTACACCCTCAACCTGACTCAGGGGGTCACACAGATCAGCCAAGATCTGTACGATCTGCATATGCTTATTTTATGGATATGTGTGTTTATCGGCATTGCTGTGTTTGGCACCATGTTTTATTCGATTTATCATCACCGTAAGTCGAAAGGCCATAAAGCAGAGCAGTTTCACGAAAATACCACGGTCGAAATTATCTGGACCATTATTCCGACCTTGATTCTGGTGGGAATGGCGATTCCGGCAACCAAGGCGCTGATGGAGCTGGACGACGTGCAGGAAGCCGATATGTCGGTCAAGGTCACCGGTTGGCAATGGAAATGGGAATACGAATACCTGGACAGCGGTATTCATTTTTTCAGCAGTCTGGACGAAGCCAGCAACCGCGCCCGTCAGGTCGGTTCCGGCATCGATCCTCGTTCGGTTCCGCATTATCTGTTGAACGTCGACCATCCGCTGGTGGTCCCGGTCAACACCAAAATCCGTTTCCTTTTTACCGCGGCGGACGTCCTTCATTCCTGGTGGGTGCCCGAACTGGGTTGGAAGAAAGACACCGTCCCCGGATTTATCAATGAAGCGTGGACCTATGTGGCAAAACCGGGTACTTACCGCGGTCAATGTACCGAATTGTGTGGAAAGGATCACGGCTTTATGCCGATCGTCGTGATTGCGATGGAGCAGAACGATTATGACGCTTGGGTAGAAGAGCAAAAATCGCTGGCCGTAGCCGAAGCTAGCGCAGCAGAAAAAGAATGGTCGAAAGACGAACTAATCGCCAAGGGTGAAAAAGTTTACGCCAATAACTGTTCCTCTTGCCATATGGCGGACGGCGCGGGCATGCCGGGTACCTTCCCCGCTTTGACCGGCAGTCCCGTCGTGACCGGCGACATAAATGCGCAGGTCGACCTGATGTTGAACGGTAAGGGGATGATGCCGGCCTTCGGTCAAATGTTGAGCGCTGTTGATTTTGCCGCAGTTGCCACCTTTATCCGCAACGGCTTGGGCAACTCCGTCGGTGATTCGATTCAGCCTTCAGCGATTAAGTCCAAGCAATCGGCTTTGCCTGAAGAAGATGACGATGAAGATGACGAGGCTTGATTCGCCGGTAATCTTCAATAGCTAATCTTTTCAAAAAACACGAGGAATAAATTATGTCTGCTGTAGTAGCCGAACATGATGAACATCATGAACACGGCCCTGAAAAGGGTATTTTGAGGTGGATTGTTACCACCAACCATAAGGACATTGGCACGCTTTACCTGGTTTTTGCGCTGATCATGTTTTTCGTTGGCGGAGTCATGGCTCTGATTATCCGTTCCGAACTGTTCGAACCGGGTATGCAATTTGTCAATCCGCAATTTTTTAATTCGATGACCACGATGCATGCGCTGATCATGGTGTTCGGTGCGGTCATGCCGGCTTTCGTCGGGCTGGCCAACTGGATGATCCCAATGATGATCGGCGCGCCGGACATGGCGTTACCGCGTATGAACAACATGAGTTTCTGGATGTTGGTTGCCGGCGCTCTGTTACTGGCCAGCACGTTGTTCATGGAAGGCGGCGCGCCTGCCTCCGGATGGACGCTGTATCCGCCGTTGGTGTTGCAGACCGGCGATGCGTTGCCGTTCGCGATCTTTTCGGTGCATTTGCTGGGTATTTCATCGATCATGGGGGCGATCAATATTATCGCAACCATTTTCAATATGCGGGCGCCCGGCATGACCTTGATGAAGATGCCGCTGTTCGTGTGGACTTGGTTGATCACGGCTTTCCTTTTGATCGCGATCATGCCGGTGTTCGCCGGCGCGGTGACCATGTTGCTGACCGACCGATTCTTCGACACCAGCTTCTTCGATGCGGCGGGCGGCGGCGATCCGGTGTTGTATCAGCATATTTTCTGGTTCTTCGGACACCCTGAAGTTTATGTGATGATTCTGCCGACTTTCGGCGTCGCTTCGACCATCATTCCTGTGTTCTCCCGCAAACCGCTATTCGGTTATTCGTCCATGGTTTACGCGACTGCGGCGATTGCTTTCCTGTCGTTCATCGTATGGGCTCACCATATGTTTACGGTGGGCATGCCGGTTGCCGGCGAGTTGTATTTCATGTATGCGACGATGCTGATCGCGATCCCGACCGGGGTTAAAGTGTTTAACTGGACCGCAACGATGTGGAAAGGTTCGCTGACGTTCGAAACGCCGATGTTGTTTTCGATCGCTTTCGTGGTTTTATTCACGATGGGCGGTTTTACCGGCTTGATGATGTCGGTTGCTCCTTCCGACTTCCAGTATCACGATACCTATTTCATCGTTGCTCACTTCCACTACACGCTGGTTCCGGCTTCCATCTTCATTTTGATGGCGGCGGGCTATTTCTGGCTGCCTAAATGGACCGGCAACATGTACAACGAAAGAATCGGTAGACTGCATTTCTGGCTGTCTGCAATTTCCGTCAACATTCTGTTCTTCCCGCAACACTTCCTGGGATTGGCCGGTATGCCGCGCCGTATTCCCGATTATGCGGTACAGTTTGCCGATTGGAATATGATTTCCAGTATCGGCGCCTTCATCTACGGATTCAGCCAACTGTTGTTCGTCTATATCGTGATCGATACGATTCGAGGCGGAACGGGTAAGGTTACTGACGAAGTTTGGGAGGACGCCAGCAAGCACAGCCTGGAGTGGACCCTTCCTTCTCCACCGCCTTACCATACATTCACTACACCGCCGGATAAGATTCCTACCGAGCATCTGTAACAGGCGGCACTAAGAGGTAAAGGTACCCTGTTTTAATAAAGCAGGGTATCGAGAGAATTATGGATACGAGAAAAAAGAATATTCTGACCGCCGTCATCTTGATTGCGGTGGCGTTGACGATCTATGTATTTGCCGTGATGAGGGCGATCTCGGAATGACGGCGGACGACGTCACTAAGAAGAACACCCGATTGGTAGTAAGACTGCTTGTGGTGGTGCTCGCGATGTTCGGTTTCGGTTATGCGTTGGTGCCCATTTACGATGTGTTCTGCGACATCACCGGGTTAAACGGTAAAACGGACGAGAGCGCGGTGACGGAAGTGGCATATAAGATCGATCCTGCGCGGGAAATGACTATCGAGTTCATTACCGCGTTGAACGAGTCGGCGCCGATGCAGTTTAGCAGCGAGACCGCGAAAATGAAGATCGTGCCTGGCCGGTATTATACGGTGAAGTTCTTTGCGGAGAATTTAACCGACAAACCGATGGTGGCCAGAGCCATACCCAGCGTTTCACCGGGGCTGGCGGCGGAATATTTGAAAAAAACGGAGTGTTTTTGTTTTTCCGAACAAAGATTCGAACCGCATGAGAAAAAGACCATGCCGGTTCGATTCGTTATCGATCCTTCGTTGCCGGAACGGTATAAAACGATTACGCTCGCTTACACTTTTTTTGATAACACTGAAACTTCAGTAACAAAATAACGATAGGGGAAGGTTATGTCTACACATGGCGCGTATTACATTCCGCATAAGGCGGTTTGGCCTGTTATCGGTACCGCGGGTCTGATGACCATGCTGGCCGGTTTTGCAAATCACCTGAACGGTTCGGCTATCGGTCCGACGATGATGGTCCTGGGACTGGTGATGTTCATATTGATGCTGACCGGTTGGTTTGCCTTGCAGGCCGGAGAAAGTGAGTCGGGCATGTACAACCACGGTGTCGGTATTTCATACCGCATGGGCATGATGTGGTTTATTTTTTCCGAGGTTATGTTCTTTGCCGTCTTTTTCGGCGCTTTATGGTACGCACGCAACTTGTCCGTGCCCTGGTTGGGCGGTATCGGTGACGGACCCGGCCGGGTGACTCAGGAAGTGCTATGGCCGTCGTTCGAAGCAATGTGGCCGACCAACGGTCCTGCGAACATCGGCGGGGAATTCGAACCCATGGGCGCATTCGGCCTGCCGTTCGTCAACACCTTGTTGCTGCTCAGCAGCGGCGTGACCTGCACCTGGGCTCACCACGGTCTGCTGGCGAAAAATCGCGAGCAGTTGATCAAAGGCCTGATTGCTACCGTGGCGCTGGGTTTCGCGTTCGTCGCTTGCCAAGCGTTCGAGTACTACGAGGCTTATCACGAAATGGGGTTGACGCTGGGTTCAGGCATCTACGGTTCGACTTTCTTTATGTTGACCGGCTTCCACGGTTTCCACGTTTGTGTCGGTGCAATAATTCTAACAGTCGTGCTGTTTAGAAGCTGGAGAGGCCACTTTACTCCGGAAAATCATTTCGCCTTCGAAGGAGCGGCTTGGTATTGGCATTTTGTCGACGTGGTTTGGCTAGGCCTGTTTATTTTCGTTTACTTGTTGTAAATTTTACCTGGTCTGAAAAAAAGCGCGTTCTCTGCGAACGCGCTTTTTTTTTGTCTTCTGCAGAGCGGGCCGAGATTTGAAGATATTTCCTGCCTCTGGTTTGGTAACGTTTTTCGAGCAGGGCGTCAAGGAAAGGTGCCGGCGAGGTCGAGGAATCAACGCTCTTGTTTTCGCATCGGTTCGGGCAAGTCGAAGACCAAGTGGAAAAGCGGCGGGCTTATTGCTGCGAAGCGGATTGTTGTCTTAGCTGATGCATTCTGGCGCCGATGCCTTCGGGTTTAATCAACCCGCTGGCGTAAGCTAGAAAGATCAAAACGAACAGGATCACGGAGAGAGCGATTCTAAAAGTCAATGCTTTGGCGGTTTTCTGAGACGGTTCGTTGTCTTTGCGTTTGACGAGATGGAACAGCGCGGAACCGAGACTGGCGATGATTAAGATAAACGCAATAATGACGAAGCTTTTTATGAGCATAGTAGAATTGTCGGCTGATAAAATATTCATTTTCAGCGATCGGATAACAATTGCCAATAGCAAACGATGAAAAAAATACAAATTTCGCTGGCCGGAAAATCGATCCGGTTTTCGGTCGGCGGATTGATTGCCTACCTGGTTATGCTGGCAATACTCTGTTCGTTGGGTAGCTGGCAATTGCGCCGCGCCGAACAAAAGAAAAATTTCTTGTTGCAACAAAAACAAGCTCAGGGCGAACAAATCAGGAATTTGAACCGGATGGAAGGCCCGGAGCTAAAAACATTGGAGTATCGGAATGTTTCCGTACACGGTCGCTACGACGAGGCGCATCAATTCCTGATCGACAATCAGGTTAAAAGCGGGAAGGTGGGATATTTCGTCATGACGCCGTTTCATATCGACGGGCGGGACCGGGCGGTACTGGTGAATCGTGGCTGGATCGCCTCGGCACTCGACGGTACCAGAACTTCCGATCTTCACATTGCAAAAAACAACACCAAGGTCACGGGGCGGGTCAATCATTTTCCTTCGGTCGGCTTGGTTCTTGAGGGGGCGGATATCCCCAGCGATTCCTGGCCGGCGACGGTGCAGGTCGTCAATCACAGGATATTAGGGGCGAAGCTCGGCTATCCGCTGCTCGATTTTCAGATCGAACTGGATGCGGCGATGGAGGACGGCTATAACCGCGATTGGCAGAGGGTTTCGATAATGCCGCCGGAAAAACACATCGCTTATGCGGTGCAGTGGTTTGCGCTGGCGTTAGCGCTAACGGCGTTAGTTTTATGGTTCAGTTTCAAAAATAATGAATAAGCAACAACTAAAAAATCGCAACACCATTTTACTGTTGCTTGCGATGACGGTTATTCCATTTTTGGTTGCCTGGTATTTAGCCGCCAATAAGGTTTGGCCGGGTATGGGCACCAATAAGGGGCAGTTGATCGTTCCTCCGGTAACAACAGAATTCAGTGAATTTACCGGCTTCGATCAGTTTTCTCGCAACAACATGGCTGAGTTGAAGGGGCATTGGGTGCTGGTGAACGTCGTTCCGGGGAATCGGTGCGAAATGGCCTGCCTCGATGCTATTCACGCCAGCAAGCAAATACGCCTGATGATGAATAAGGATTTGGTTAGGATTCGCCGCGTTGTGTTGTTGCTCAGCCGGGTTAATGCCGAGGAGGCGGCGACATGGTGGCAGGATGACGCCCGCTTGCTCCGCTCCCGGCCGCAAGTCTCGTTGGTAGAAAAAGTCAGAAATATCCAGCAGGGCCAAATACCGGACGGAATGTTGCTGCTGATGGACCCGCTGGGCAATCTGATGATGCGCTACGATCCGGGTTTCGATCCCTACGATATAAAGAAAGACTTAGGAAAATTACTTAGAATTTCGCAAATCGGTTAAAAAAATGTTCAGAAAACTCGTTCTATTCAGCGCGTTACTAGCGCTGTTCGTAATCGTCCTCGGCGCCTACGTGCGCTTGTCCGATGCTGGGCTGGGTTGTCCGGATTGGCCCGGTTGCTATGGCAAAGCAATGGTCAGTGACGATGCCGCATTCAAATCAGAGGCGCAACGCCAGTTTCCGAACAATCCGTTGGATGCCGGCAAGGCTTGGAAAGAAATGACGCATCGCTATGCGGCTGGTTTATTGGGTCTGTTGGCACTGGTAATTGCGTTAATGGCCTGGTGGCAAAAACATTGCCGTTTGCCGGCGGTCTTATCGACCGGCGGCTTGCTGCTGTTGATCGTTGCGCAGGCGGCATTGGGGATGTGGACGGTTCAGCTCAAGGTAATGCCGATTATCGTCACGCTGCATTTGCTGCTGGGTTTCATGACCTTCTGGACGATCTCCTGGATCTATTTGCGCACCGCACCAGGGCTTCTTCGCAACGAAAAAAGTCCTCTAGGATTACGGCTATTCGTATTGGTCGCGATGATGGTGTTGTTTGCGCAAATTCTCCTCGGCGGATGGACCAGCAGCAACTATGCCGCGCTCGCCTGTACCGACTTTCCCCGCTGTAACGGACAATGGTTACCCGATGCCGATTATCGCAGTGCATTGAGTATTTTTAGCGGGCTGGAAACGGGTTACCAAGGCGTTTTGTCGTATCCGGGGCAATTGGCCGCCCATTGGTTGCACCGTGCGGGGGCGCTAGTCACTTTCATCGTGCTGACGATGGTAATGCTGGTAGCGACTTCCGCGCACAACGCCAAACCGGTCCGCAGATCCGGCGTCTGGCTGAGCGTGTTGCTGCTGATACAGTTGACGTTGGGCATAATCAACGTACGTTTGTCGTTGCCGCTATGGGCTGCCGTGGCGCATAACGGCTTTGCCGCACTGTTGATGCTGCCGCTGATTGCGATCGGTTTTTATGCCCGTTTCGGGGCGGCAGCCGAGAAACCGGCAGAGGTGGCCGAAGGCGTGGCGCTTCCGGTCGGCGAGGCGGTTGCCGTGCCGGCGGAGGAAATCTACGTCGAGCCGGAACCGGCATCGCTTTATCTGCGCCTGAAAACGCAATTGAGCAAAACGCGCACCGGACTGGGGGGCGTGTTGGCTTCGTTGCCGTTGGGGCAAAAGACTATCGACCACGACCTGCTGGAAGAAATCGAAGCCAGCTTGCTGATGGCGGACGTCGGCATCGAGGCGACGAATGAAATTATCGCCCGCTTGACCGAAAATTTGGAACGCCACCAACTCAATGACGCGGAATCGCTGATTCAGGCCTTGAAACAGGATTTATACGATTTGCTGCAGCCGTGCAGCCGGCCGCTGGTTATTCCGGAACGGGACGGGCCATTCGTTATATTGGTGGTCGGAGTCAATGGCGCCGGCAAGACCACTTCGATCGGAAAACTGGCGAAACGATTGCAGGCCCAGGGACATAGCGTTATGTTAGCGGCCGGCGACACTTTCAGAGCAGCGGCAGTAGAGCAGTTGCAAACATGGGGCGAGCGCAACAATATTCATGTCGTCGCCCAGCATACCGGGGCCGATTCCGCCTCGGTGATTTACGACGGTGTGCAGTCGGCCAAGGCCAAAGGTGTCGATGTGCTGATTGCCGATACCGCGGGTCGATTGCATACAAAGTCGAATCTGATGGAGGAATTGACTAAAATTAAACGAATAATGGCGAAGTTGGACGAGTCGGCGCCGCACGAAGTATTGATGGTTTTGGATGCTGGCACCGGTCAGAATGCGCTGTCGCAAGCCAAATTGTTCAACGATGCGGTGCAGCTAACGGGAATTGCGCTGACTAAATTGGACGGCACAGCAAAGGGCGGAGTGATATTCGCGTTGGCCAAACAATTGGCGGTGCCGATTCGTTTCATCGGTATTGGTGAAGGTATTGACGATCTGCAGGATTTCGATGCCAAGACGTTTGTTGATGCATTGTTTGTACAAGACTGATGCTTAAATTCGACCACGTATCTAAACGTTACCCGGACGCCGGCGATGCGCTGGTCGATGTCAGTTTTCACTTGGCGCACGGCGAAATGGCCTTTCTAACCGGGCATTCCGGTGCAGGAAAAAGTACGCTATTGAAATTGATAGCGATGATGGAGCTTTGCAGCAGGGGACATATTCTGCTGGAAGGGCAGAATCTCAATCGCCTTAGTGAGCGCCAGGTTCCCTATCTGCGCAGAAATATGGGGCTGATTTTTCAAGACTATAAGCTTTTGGTTGATCGGACCGTGTTCGACAATGTGGCGCTGCCGCTGGTCGTTTCCGGTTACAGTCACCTGGATATCGCTAAACGGGTGCGGGCGGCATTGGACAAGGTCGGATTGCTCGGCATGGAAAGAAAGTATCCCTTGGCGTTGTCCGGGGGCGAGCAGCAGAGGGTCGGAATTGCCCGCGCCGTGGTGAATAAGCCGCGCCTGATCTTGGCCGACGAGCCGACCGGTAACCTCGATCCCGAATTATCCGCCGAGGTGATGCACTTGTTCGAGCAATTTCAGCAAGTTGGGGTAAGTGTGTTAATTGCCAGTCACGATATCGACCTGATTACGCGGATGGGTTACCGGGTCCTGAAATTGGACCACGGGCATTTGGTCAAGGAATAAACTATATGGGGCAAACCAAAAAAGCTAATCAGGCAACGACCGGTTTTGCCGACAAGATGCAGGCGTATGTGCACAGTCACGGTCAGGCGCTGTTTTCCAGTTTGGGGCGCTTGCTGCGGTCGCCTTTTACATCGATTATGACTGTGTTGGTGCTTGCAATAACGATCGCTTTGGCCGCCAGTTTTTATTTGTTGGTCAACAATGCCCGACAACTGAGCGGTAATTTGGAAGCCAGTAACCAGGTATCGCTATTCTTAAAAGTGAACGTGTCCGACGAACAAGGCAAAAAACTGGCTCAACAAATTGCCGAAAATTCGTTAATCGATCAAATTAGTGTGATTACCAAGTCTCAAGCCATGGAGGAGTTTAAGGCTTACAGCGGTTTTGGCGATGCTCTGAACGCCCTGGACAGCAATCCTCTGCCGACCGTGATTCAGTTGTTACCGAAGAATACGCTGGAGGACGATGCGACTTTGGAAAAACTCATGACGGAATTTCAGCGCTATCCACAGGTGGATTTTGTACAAATGGACATGCAATGGGTCAAAAGGCTGCAAAGCATTATGCTGGTAGCCGGAAGGGCGGCAAATTTGCTGAATACATTGTTGGCTGTTGCTGTGATCTTTATCACTGGCAACACCATTCGGCTGGAGCTGCAGAATCGCCGGGAAGAAGTATTGATTGCCAAGTTGGTCGGTGCGACCCATGCCTTTGTGCGGCGACCTTTTATTTATACGGGGTTATGGCTGGGATTTTTCGCAGGAGTTGCAGCTTGGCTGATTATAACGATTATCGAGCTGGTGTTACAAAGGCCTCTGGAAAAGTTGTCCCTGTTATACGATGGGGGGTTTCATCTGATTTATTTGAGCTTTGGCGAATCGATATTGTTGTTGCTTTTTTCCTCGTTGTTAGGCGCCTCTGGTGCGTGGATCGTTCTTCATTCGCAGTTACGGCAAATCAAGCCGCAATAAATTTCACTGAATCGGGAACTTGTAATTAGATTAGCACTCTGATCGCTTGAGTGCTAAAATTCAGGGAAACTAAAATTGAATGGGGTGAATATGAGTAACGCATTAGCTTTACCAGTCAACTTATCCGCCGGAACCTTCGATGCTTATCTAAGTGCCATCAGCCAGATTCCGCAGTTGACCTCGGAGCAGGAACGAGAGCTTGCTGTTCGTTACCGGGATCTGGGGGATATCGAGGCGGCTCGTCAACTGGTATTGTCAAATCTTCGCTTTGTCGCTCATGTTGCCCGGGGATACAGCGGTTATGGCCTTCCCATGGCCGACATTATGCAAGAAGGGAATGTTGGACTGATGAAAGCGGTCAAGCGTTTCGATCCCGACCTGGGAGTGCGTCTGGTATCTTTTGCTGTCCATTGGATCAAGGCGGAAATTCATGAATATGTGATCAAGAATTGGCGTATCGTTAAAGTCGCTACCACTAAGGCTCAGCGTAAGTTGTTCTTTAATTTGCGTAAGTCGAAAGCCGGTTTGGGCTGGTTGTCGAAAGACGATGCCGAAGCAATTGCCGAGAATCTGGATGTCGACGTTAAGACCGTTTACGAAATGGAAAAACGTCTTGATGGGCGGGACATGGCATTTGACTTACCGGTCGATGATGCGTCCGAGGAAAGTAGCTCCGCGCCGATCAACTATTTGGAACAACACGGAGCGGATCCGGCACTGATGCTAGAGAATGCGGATTGGAAAGGACATAAAGAGGATTTATTGAGTTCGGCCATGGCAGAATTGGATGAGCGAAGCCAGGATATTCTGACCAGTCGCTGGCTGTCCGAAGAAAAGGCGACATTGCACGAGCTGGCCGAGCGTTATAATGTGTCAGCCGAGCGCATCAGGCAGCTGGAGAAAAACGCGATGAAAAAGCTTAAGGCGGCGGTAGTTCTCGAAGCATAATTTTTTTAAAAAAAGCTTGGCGACAAAGAAAGCTTTGTTATAATAGTCAGCTCTGCCGAGGTGGTGAAACTGGTAGACACGCTGGATTCAAAATCCAGTTCCTTCGGGAGTGCCGGTTCGATTCCGGCCCTCGGTACCAGACGAAAGTCCGGAGTGATCCGGCATGAAGAAACCCGCAGGTCGTATCGACTTGGCGGGTTTTTTTACGCCTATCAAAAAATGCTTTAGTTCTTTAAGAGCCGTTCGATTCGAAACGAGCCTCGAAGAAGTGTTTAAGCCAGTCTTTAATCGGATATTCAATCCGTCCGACTCCGCGAAGCCTTTCCGGATATCTTAATAATAGCTCGGTGAGTAAAGCGGTCTCACTTAGCTGTAGTCGAAGCGGATGTTTCTAATGGTAAGTTTATACGAACAAAATGGCTTCGCCGGCGCATTCGGTTTCGATCAAATGTTTATTTATTGTGATTTCATTCGGTCACAAAGCAAGAGTTACAGCTTCCCTTTTTATATATTCGATGTTTAAGTTTTCTCTAAGATTGTTTGGCTACACTGCCATCCGTTAAGTAAGAATAAGCTTACTTAGCAGGTATGCCAGACTCCCATCAAATCTTGAGAAGGTAAAAGAAAACACTGGATAGCATAAATGGATATAGAAAGTTACCGAAACAGTTGGTTTTTTTCCTTTCAATACAATTCCTTCCGAATTTCCCGCTTGCAAACTATTTAACGACCGCCGAAGCGGAATTTCGCTGCAAAGTGGGAGAGTTTTCACACAATGCGTCTCCTGGCCGTGAGTGAGTCACAGTTTATTTTCTGCGCGAAATTACACTTGATATCAACGAATGAAAAAGAATTCATCCAGGAGAAAGATCATGAAATACAAACAATCAATCACAACAACTATGTTGATGTCGGCGATGATTTTATTTCCCAGCCACCAAGCAGAAGCAAAGGTGCTTAATTGGGTAGAGGGACAAATCATCGTAAAACCTCGCGCAGGTGTTTCAGAGGAAAAATTCGCACAAATATTGGCTCGAAGCGGCGGGCATTCAAAAGCTCAGTTACATCAAATTAACGCGCATATTGTTTCCGTTCCCCCTCAAGCCGAAGACGCTATTATCAAAGCGTTGATGAACAATCCAAACATCGAATACGCGGAAAAAGACGTCTTGGTGGAGTTGAGTGCTACTCCCAACGATCCGTATTTCGGTAGCCAATGGTTTCTGCCGAAAATGCAAGCGCCCACGGCCTGGGACAGCACGGCTGGAGAAAATATTACGGTGGCGATTTTGGACACCGGCGTTCAAGCGGATCATCCTGATTTAGTGGCCAATTTAGTACCGGGCTGGAATGCGGCCAGTAACAACGCGGACACATCTCCGGTCATGTGGCACGGCACCAGCGTTGCCGGGGTCGTGGCCGCGGCCGCCAATAACTCAACGGGCGTGGCCTCGGTAGCGTGGAACGCGAAAATTATGCCGGTAAGAGTTTCCGATACCGCTGACGGGGTAGCACAATGGAGTTCGCTGGCAAACGGAATCTTGTGGGCGGCAGACCACGGTGCGGATGTAGTCAATATGAGTTACGACGTGTCGATTGGCGCTTATTTGCTGAACAACGCAGCTCAATATTTTCGTGGAAAAGGCGGAGTGATCGTGGTCGCGGCCGGCAATTCCAATCTCGACGGAGGCTATAGCGACAATCCTTATATGATAACCGTAGCGGCGACCGATAGTAACGACAACAAGGCGAGTTTTTCCAACTACGGAAACAATGTCGATGTTTCCGCGCCTGGGGTAGGGATCTATACCACTTATATTAATGGCGGTTACGCCAATACTTCCGGTACCTCTTTCTCCAGTCCGGCTACGGCGGGGGTTGTTGCGCTTATCATGGCGGCCAATCCGTACTTGACGCCCGACGAAGTCGAAGCGGTATTAGAACAAACGGCGGACGACCCGGTTGCAGGCAGCGACTGGCATCCGTATTTCGGTTGGGGACGTGTTAATGCGGCGGCGGCAGTGCAGATGGCTCAACAATCAACGAGTGTCGATAGCCAGGCGCCTTCCGCAGTGATTTTCTCACCTCAGAATAATGCGACGGTTAGTGGTAGCGTCTTGGTTGAAGTCAGTGCCAGCGATAATACCGGTGTGACCGGGGTCGATCTGTATGCGAACGGACAATTAGTGGGTAGAGATTTAACCTCACCCTATCAATTCAGCTGGGATTCCACTCAAGTGGCCGACGGCAGTGTGGTATTGACGGCGTATGCCCAGGATGCTGCGGGTAACGAAGGTGTTTCTAGCGGATTGACGGTCAATGTAGCCAATCAAGCGGCCGTTCAAGACGATATCGCCCCAAGTGTCGGCATTTTCGATCCGGCGGATGGGAGCACGGTTAGCCGCACGGTGAATATAGGAGTGACAGCAAGCGATAATATCGGCGTAAAAATGCTGACACTGTTGGTCGATGGCGCCGAGCTATGTAGTGTTACCGATTCGGGTTCATTGAATTGCAGCTGGAATACCCGTAAAGAAAGCAGTGGCGCCCATATGATCAGCGCGGTTGCCGAGGATGCAGCTGGAAACAGAGCGGAAGCGGCGGTTACCGTATCCATCGGCGACGGCAGTACCACCACAACTAAGCGCGGTAGAAAATAATTAAAATTTCGGTAGATGTTTGAAGTCAAAAAAACGCCGGTCTTAAACCGGCGTTTTGTTTTGTGTTAAAGGCTAATCGTTTTTTTCCGTCGTCCCATTAAGCCTAGACCTATGGTGCCTAATCCGAGCAGTGCCATGATGCTGGGTTCAGGGACAAATCCTTGTGGTGGCGGTGGTGGAGGGACCCCGTCTCTAGTGCTTTCCGCATCATGTGAGAAAGGTGCAAAATCATCTACATCGATATCGGTACAGGTCGTACTATTCTTACTGCAATCTATGATGGCTCGCGAATACAGATCGAAATGCAGGTCGTAGCCGGCTGCAAGGTTCGTCGTATCGAGTAATATTTTTTGATAAAACATGGTGCTTCCAGAATCGTCTGGGATGGGATCACCATTTATTGCGCGGTCTGCGGTGTTGTACGCCTCTTTTGTCAAGGAGTCGGTAAACGCAGCAAGCGCTAACTGGTAAAAATAGGTTGGAAAAATACCGTGCTTTGGTAGGTCGCCTGCGTCCCAATTCTGAAACATGGCATCGACTGGTGCTGTCCCGTATATCATGTCGGAGGTGACATTTACCGTAGTATAGGTACCGCCGCCGTCCGTCGAGAATTGAAAGCTTCCCAAGTTAGCGGGGGTGCTCGGTATGGAGTTACCGTCCGGACCGGTCACGGCCATGGACACAAAATAGTCGGTTAATTTGATTACATCTGCTGAAACGCTTCCAGGGGTAGCGTAGGCGTAAAGATCGAATGTTTGATTGCTCGTAATAATAGTCTGTGACGTGGAGTCGTAGGTCCCTCCATCTATATCTAATTGAAGGGTCGGAATGGAATAAGCCGCAGAGCTTAGTGATAAAAGACCTGCCGCCAGAAGGCATTTCGTTTTCATGGTCGTAAATCCTAATTTCGAGAAAGTGCGATTTGTGTCGCGGATTTTAAAAGTTTTTGAATTTTGTTTTTTAACAAGCAGATTTAATGCCATCGCATAATAATAGTTAAATTACAATAGCGTATGCGGCACTAGTGGGTGGAATATGTATCCTGAGATGGAAATATGTAAAAAAGTCTGACATACGAACAAGATCGCCTTACATTATGCGACGTCCTAAACGCTAACTTACCATGTCAACATGCCCATACGGACAAATTACCTGAGAAATGGAAGCTGTTTAGTCAGAAAATGAGTGTATTGAGGTTTACCGGAATCAACCGGATTATTTGAAAATCAATCGATTCGGATGGCAGGCGGCGATGTCGCGATCATCATCTGTACAGACTGTAAATATACCTGCCAGACATGTAATTGCTTTCTTACAGCTACTTCTTTGACTTATTTTCTAAAGCTGTCGTTGATCTGGATGC
>JBNLFT010000049.1:0-16243 GCA_050305675.1 Methylococcaceae bacterium | reverse complement strand
CGCCGAAAAAGCCATTCCCAGCGCCGAGCGCCTGCCGTCGTTGGTGCCGGGTTCGGGGCATCTGGTGCACATGCCGGCGCATATTTATATTCGCGTCGGGCGTTACCGCGATGCAATTCTCGCCAATCAACGCGCGGTCGAGGTTGACCGTCACTATTTACGACATCGGCACGAAGAAAGCATTTATACGCTCGCTTACGTGCCGCACAATCATCATTTTCTCTGGGCTGCTGCAATTAAGACCGGACGCAAGGCGTTGTCCGAACAGGCGGCCGCCGATACCGCCGCGTTGGTCAAGCGGGATTTGCTGCGCGCTCCCGGGTACAGCGGCACATTGCAGCATTTTTATTTAATTCCGCTCTATACCAAGGCGCTGTTCGGCGAATGGGATGCCATCCTCAAAGAGCAGGCGCCCGCACCCGATTTGGTCTACCCGAACGGGGTTTGGCATTATGCAAGGGGCCTGGCGTTGCTCCGAAAAGGAGGCGTGGCAGCGGCACGTTCGGAATTAATATCCCTTGAGCAAACCATCGACGACCCGGCGATCGCCGAGCTGACCGTATTCGATCTAAATTCGGTCAGGCAATTGTTGCAAATTGGCGCGAACATTCTGCGCGGCGAACTGGCGGCAAACGATCAAGATTACATTGCAGCGGTTTCTTATTTGCAGGATGCGGTGGAATTGGAAGACGAGCTTAACTATACCGAGCCGAAAGATTGGTATTTGCCCCCGCGCCAAGTGCTCGGCGCGGTGCTGTTGGAGGCGGGAAACTCAGAGAAGGCGCAGCGGGTTTATCGCCAGGATCTGCGCTACCACCCGCAGAACGGCTGGTCGTTGTTCGGTTTGATGCAAAGCTTGCGGGCGCAGCATAAAAATCAAGAGGCTGAGGCCGTACAACGACAATTCGACGAGGTCTGGAAAGAAGCGGATGTCGAGTTAACGAGTTCCCGTTTCTAATCCGACGAGTCGACAAGTAATGTCGAAACGGGCGTTGAACTTTTCAGTGCGCCGGGGCGGTATGGCTCGCTAATAACGAGCCGGAAATGCCATAGCCGGACAGAAAATGTTCGCAGCCGGTCCACAGCCGTTGTTCGTCGCGAACAACTTTGGCCAGAAGGTTCAAGCCGATTAAAAAGGCAATGAACGCCCTGGCAGCCGTGTCGGGATCGATGGTGCCGGCGATTTCCTGTTGCGCTATAGCCTGCCGTAATAACCTGGCCACCAAGGCCGTTTTGCGTTCGACGCCTTTCTTTAGCCATCGCGCATTTGTTTCATCGATCCCGTTCAGTTCGGCCAGGCTGTTACAAACCAAGCAGCCTCGCGCGTCTTCTTCTTCGGCACGGATGCGGCATACCGCACGCAGCAGTTCGACGAGAACCGGCACCACCGGTTTGCCTGCAGCGATTTTATCGAGCTCGGCGTCGGGGGCTTGGCGGGCATAATATTCCAACACTTCGCCGAAAACGGCTTCCTTACTTCCGAAACTGTTGTAGAAGCTTGAGCGCTGGATGGCCATCGATTCGGCCAGATCCTTGGCGGTAACGGCCGGATAGCCTTTGCGCCAGAACAGTTGCATAGCCGATTGAATGGCTGCTTGGCGGGAAAAGCCGGCGGGGCGCCCGCTCTTGGTTGGCTGCGGTTTGGCGTCGCGAGGGGTCATGAATAGGTCCAGGAAATTATTGGACATCATTGTACAAAAACAGTAGACTGCTTTCGACTTTTGTACAGCTATGTACAAAATAAAAATGGTTTCGAACTTACTGCACGTTGTTTCCTGTCCGGCTTTCAAGATACGGCGTGAATAACTCCGTGCAATCGATAATCCTGAATCTCGGGCTGCACCAGCCTCCGATTCAGGTAACCATTGGTTGATAGTGCGCCGGTAAATCGAATGGTGGGACCTTTACCGCCGAATGCGGCTTTAGGGGCAAACTGCCGGCCAACGTCCGAGCGAGAGAATGGTACACCCGTTGTCCGTAAAAGAGCCACGAGCAGACGATGAAGCGAAGTCAATTTAGCGGTTTTCCCGAGGAAATGTTTACCTTTCTGCGCGAGCTCGCGTCAAACAATAATCGCGAATGGTTTAACGAAAACAAAGCGCGCTACCAGGACTCGGTGGTGCGACCGGTGGGTGAGTTCATCGTCGATATGGCGTCGGGATTGGAAGCCGTCAGCGGCCATTTCGTAGCCGATCCGCGCCCTCACCGCGGTTCCATGTTCAGGATTTACCGAGATACCCGTTTTGCCAAAGACAAACGGCCGTATAAGGAATCCGTAGGCTGTCATTTTCGGCACTCCGGCGGCAAGGACGCCCATACTCTCGGCTATTATCTGCATTTGCAGCCCGATAACTGCCGGGTCGGTGCCGGCATTTGGAAACCGGAACCGTCGGATTTGGCAAAAATACGTTCGGCGATCGCCGAGCGCGAACAGGCCTGGCGCGGCGCGTTGCACGATCGGAATTTGCAAGCCCGTTTCGGCACCCTGCGAGGGGAGTCGTTAAAGAAGGTGCCGCGAGGATACGATTCGGCTGCCGTGTTTGCCGAGGACATAAAACGTAAGTCTTATTTCATTTCCCAAGATCTGGAAGACGGATTGGCCAGGTCTCCGGCTATCGTGGATGCGGTCGTTCAAGCGTATGCGGACGCTGCGCCGTTGATGAAATTCCTGGCGCACGCCTTGGACTTGCCTTATTGAGCGGCGTCGTTTTCTGCTATCGTTTGTTTCGTCGGATCGGCCAAAATCGACCGGAAATTTGATCCCCGCGGGGCGGAACGATATGATGGGTAACGATGCCGGTTGGATCGCCGCTGGCGATTTTCACCCTGCCGCCTAGCGGGATTGCGTCCTATAGGCGGGTCTGTTGCGCCTAATTATCCAGTTTCGATCGCTCCGGCACGATGTCCGCTACCGCCTGATTCCGCGCAGCGGTTTGCCGCGGTCCGGGGCGAGCCATCCCCGACCCCGATGGGGACGCGGCGTCGATAAGCCCGCTCAGGCGTCGCGCGAGCTGATCGCCTGGGGTGGTTTTCCTGTTGACCTGATGATGGAAAAGTAAGTTCGATGACTAAGCAGACAGGCAAACTATATATCGCGTTGCTCAGCATTCATGGCTTGATACGGGGCAAAGATCTCGAATTGGGGCGCGATGCCGATACCGGGGGGCAGACGCTGTACGTTCTCGAGCTTGCCCAGGCCCTGGCCCGGCACACGGATGTGGGACGGGTGGATTTGATCACGCGGCGGGTCGTCGATCAACAGGTGGCGGCCGATTATGCGCAACCCGAGGAGCGATTGTCGGAAAATTTACGCATCGTTCGCATCGATGCCGGACCGGACGAATACATCGCAAAGGAGCAACTGTGGGACCATTTGGACGGTTTTTCCGATAACGTCGATTGTTATTTCAGGATGCAGGGGGGATTCCCCGATATCATCCACAGTCACTACGCCGATGCCGGCTGGGTCGGCGCCCATCTGGCTAATTTATTGGGAATCCCCTTGATTCATACCGGCCATTCGCTGGGGCGGGTCAAGCGCTTGCGCTTGCTCGCGAGCGGATTGACCAACGACGAGGTGGAAGCGCGTTATAATATGGCGCGTCGGATCGAAGCCGAAGAGTTGGTGTTGGCCACCGCGGAGAGAGTCATTACCAGCACCCATCAGGAGATCGAGGAACAGTACGAGCTGTACGATTTTTATCAGCCGAATCAAATGCGCGTGGTGCCGCCCGGCACCGATCTGGCCCTGTTCACCCCGCCGTCGGGCGACGAATTGCAATCGCCGTTGTTCGAAGACATTGCCCGGCATCTGAAGAACCCCGACAAACCGATTATCCTGGCGCTGTCCAGGCCCGACAAACGTAAAAATATTGCCATGCTGGTCGAGGCTTACGGGCATTCTTCCACATTGAATGACTTGGCTAATTTGGTTATCGTTGCCGGAAACCGGGACGACATCGACGATTTGGAGGAGGGGGCACAGGAAGTTTTTCACGAGTTGCTGGTCGCCGTCGACCGTCACGACCTGTATGGCAAGGTAGCGTTGCCCAAACATCACCGGCGCGACCAGGTACCGCTGATTTATCGTATCGCTGCGGCAACCGGAGGGGTGTTCGTCAACCCCGCGCTGACCGAACCGTTCGGTTTGACGTTGATCGAGGCGGCGGCGTGCGGCCTGCCGATTGTTGCCACGGAAGACGGCGGTCCGCGCGATATCATCGGCAATTGCCGTAACGGTTTTCTGGTCGATCCGTTGGAGGCGGATAGCATCAGCAGGGCCTTGATCAAGATATTGATCGACGGCGAACGTCGGCAACGCTATGTCGAACAAGGCTTGACCGGGGTGCGCGAGCACTACTCGTGGGACGCCCACGCCAAGCGCTATCTGGAGCTGGTACGGCCTATCGCCCAACGTTCGGAGAAGTTAATCCGCGACCCGGTCGAGCGTCGTCCGGGGCTGTACGCCGACCGGGCCATCGTCAGCGATCTCGATCAAAATCTGATCGGCGACGATCAAGCGTTACGGGAATTGATCGGCATATTGCGGCAACAGCGCAAGATCTCCAAAATGGCCATCGCTACCGGTAGACGGCTCGATTCGGCGTTGAAGGCGATGAAAAAACACGGCATTCCGGAACCGGATATTTTAATCACCAGCGGCGGCACCGAGATCTATTATGCTCCGAAGCTCACGGCCGATACCGCCTGGGCCAGGCACATCGACTATCACTGGACGCCGCACAAGGTGCGGCAGTTGCTGGACGGTTTTGCGGGGCTGCAAAGACAGCCGAAAGAAGAACAAAGCCGCTTCAAATTGAGTTACTACATCGACCCGGAGATTGCCGATATCGAGGAAATCAAGCGTCTATTGCATCAGGAGGATCAAGCGGTGCATGTGCAAGTGGCGTTCGGCCAGTATCTTGACATCATACCGTTGCGCGCGTCCAAAGGTTTGGCGTTACGCTATGTGGCCGATCGCTGGCAAATCCCGTTGGAGCGGATTTTCGTCGGTGGCGGTTCAGGCGCCGACGAAGACATGATGCGTGGCAATACGTTGGCGGCGGTCGTCGCCAACCGACACCATGAAGAGCTGTCTCGCTTGGTCGACGTCGAACGCATCTATTTCGCCGAACGGTCGTTTGCCGGCGGAATCTTGGAAGCGCTCGATTACTACGATTTTTTTCATGCTTGCAAAGATCCGAAGGAAATGAGGGAAGCGCATGAGTGAGTTAAGATTGTTATTGTGTACCGACATGGACCGAACCGTCATTCCCAACGGCCGGCAGCCGGAACATCCGGATGCGCGCCGGCGCTTTGCCGAGTTTTGCGGCCGGCCCGAAGTCACGCTCGTCTATGTGACCGGCCGCCACCAGTCGCTGGCGCAACAGGCGATCAAGAATTACGTGCTGCCCGAGCCTGATTTTGCCATTACCGATGTCGGGACGAAGATATATCAGGTACTGGAGAGTCAGTGGCGGGCCTGGGAGGATTGGGAACAGGAGATCGGTAAAGATTGGAACGGCAGAAGCTACCAGGAGATCAAGCAGTTGCTGGATATCGTTCCCGGTCTCAAGCTGCAGGAATTGAGCAAACAAAACACCCATAAGGTCAGTTATTACCTACCGCTGCATATGGACACGCTGGAGGTCATGGATCGCATGAACGCCAGTCTCGAACAGGCGGGGGTGGCGGCCAGCCTGATCTGGAGCGTCGACGAGCCGAAAAGTATCGGTCTGTTGGATGTCTTGCCGCGCCATGCGACCAAGTTGCATGCGATTGAATTTTTGCAACGGCAACTCGGCTATCGACGCGACGAAGTGGTATTTGCCGGCGACAGCGGGAACGATCTACCGGTGCTGGTCAGCGATATTCCATCGGTATTGGTGGCCAATGCCGCCACCGAAGTCAAGCTGGAAGCGCAACAATTGGCGTTGCGCAACGGCCATGCGGACGCCTTGTACGTGGCCGAGGCGTGCGGATTGAACATGAACGGTAATTATGCGGCCGGGGTTCTGGAAGGGGTGTGGTATTTTGCACCCGGTTTCCGCGATCTGCTGGCAAAGTGAGGATTCATGAACGACGAGCGGACGCAAGTATTGGTATTTGGCGAAGTATTGTTCGATTGCTTTCCTTCCGGCGAGCGGGTGTTGGGCGGCGCGCCGTTCAATGTCGCCTGGCATCTGCAGGCGCTTGGAAACCGACCTCGTTTCATCTCGCGCGTCGGGGAAGACGAACCGGGGAAAAAAATAATCGAAGCGATGGCCAATTGGGGAATGGACGTCGGGGCGGTTCAGCTCGATTCGCTTCATCCGACCGGTAAGGTCGAAATCCGGATGGTAGGCGGCGAGCCGCATTATACTATCACCCCCGATTGCGCCTACGACTTCATAGACAGCGACGGGCTGGTCGAGATTCCACAACGCGGAATTCTCTACCACGGTAGTCTGTGTTTGCGGAATACCGTGTCCTTAAACGCTTTTCGAAAACTCGCCCGACAACCCGATTTGAAGATTTTTCTCGATGTGAACCTGCGTCCGCCGTGGTGGCGAAAGGACGAGGTTTTTGCATGGTTGGAACGGGCATCCTGGGTTAAACTTAACCAAGACGAGTTGCAGCAATTGGGGTTCGACGGTGGCGACCCGCTGCGGGAAATGGAGCGTTTCCTGCGACGGTTCGATCTGGAACAGTTGATCGTGACCCGAGGTGAAGAAGGAGCGATGGTTTTGACCGAGCGCGGTGCGGTTCATCACGTCGTTCCGGAAACCGTAACTCTGGTGGTCGATACGGTCGGTGCCGGGGACGCCTTCACCGCCGTTTACATACACGGACTGAGTTCGTGCTGGCCGGTCGACGGCGCCTTGGAGACGGCGCAGCGCTTCGCTAGCGCGGTCATCGGTCAGCGCGGAGCGATTTCCACCGACATCGAGTTTTATCGCCCTTTCATTGAGTAAGGGGCACGCCCGCCGACGACGGCGTAAGCGAAGAAACGTCTTAATTTGCCACCTGTCCGTTTGTTACCAGTGAAACCGTTGATGTAAGCTGGGAACGGATATATTTGGAAAAGGACCATGTACGAACAGGTTTCCCATTCATTGCTGAACGATATTCTCAATCGGCTAGAAACCGAAATTTCGAAACAGGATTTGCGCCACTTCTATACCCGCCTCGGCGCCAATTTCTATGCCATTCATTCGTTGTTTCAGCGGCTGTACGGAGATCGAGCCGATTTCGAAGCGCAAGCCCAGCGTTTGGTGGAAACGATGGCGAGGCAATATATCAAGCGTCCGGAAATTCTTCGCCAACGTGATTTAGAACGGGAGAAAGACCACAACTGGTTTTTGCATCAGAAATGGGTCGGCATGGCGCTTTACAGCCAGGGATTCGCAAGCGACTTGAAGGGCGTGTGCGAACATCTGGGTTATTTCCAGGAATTGGGGGTAAATCTGGTCCATATCATGCCGATTATGCAGTGCCCCGAAGGGCGCAGCGACGGCGGTTATGCGGTCAGCGATTTCCGTCAGATCGACCGCCGCGCCGGCACCTTGAAGGATTTGCGGGCGCTGGCGAAAGAGATGCGGGAGCGGGACATTTTGCTGGTGTTGGACGTCGTGGTGAACCATACCTCCGACGAGCACGAATGGGCGCAACTGGCGAGGGCCGGCGACCCGATTTATCAAAATTATTACTACACCTTCAACACGCGCAACGTGCCGGATATGTTCGAGCAAAGCATGCCGGAAATCTTTCCCGAGACCTCGCCGGGCAATTTTACCTGGGACGAGACGATGCAGCGCTGGGTCATGACGGTGTTCAATGACTATCAGTGGGACTTGAATTACAGCAATCCCGCAGTGTTCATTGAAATGCTCGATATCCTGTTGTTCTGGGCCAATCAGGGCGCCGATATTCTTCGCTTGGACGCGGTGGCGTTTTTATGGAAGAAAATCGGCAGTATCTGTCAGAATGAGCGGGAAGCGCATTTGATACTGCAATTGATGAAGGACTGCTGCCAAGTGACGGCGCCTGGCGTCGTGTTTATTGCCGAAGCGATCGTCGCGCCGGTGGAGGTGATCAAGTATTTCGGCGAGGATGCGGTCATCGCCAAAGAATGCGAGATCGCCTACAACGCGACGTTCATGGCGCTGCTGTGGGATGCGGTGGCGACCAAGAACGCTAAATTGCTCAATCAGGGCATCAAAAGTCTGCCGGTAAAACTGGAGCGGGCGACCTGGCTAAATTACGTGCGTTGCCACGACGACATCGGCCTGGGCTTCGACGACAGGGATATCGTGCTCGCCGGCTACGAGCCCGCCAGTCATCGTCGGTTCCTGATCGATTATTACACCGGCCAATTCAATCATTCCCATGCCCGGGGATTGCCGTTCGGCCACAACGAAAAAACCGGAGACGCCCGCATTTCCGGTTCCTTGGCGTCGTTGGTCGGTCTGCAATATGCGTTGCAGGCGGGGGATAACGAGGCGATAGAGGATGCGGTCAAGATCATTCTGCTGCTGCACAGCATGATCTCGGCGTTCGGCGGCATTCCCTTGCTCTATTACGGCGATGAAATTGGTACCGTGAACGACGATTCCTATACGAACGATCCGGATAAAGTCGGGGACAGCCGTTGGGTCCACCGCCCTAACATCGACTGGGAAAAAGCCGCTGATAGAAACGTCAGCGGTACCGTCGAATTCAAAATCTTCAACGCTCTCAAGAGGATGATCGCGGTTCGTAAGGAAATCGGAACGTTTGCCGATTTCAACAACCGCGAACTGATCGAAGTGGCAAACCCGCATTTGTTCGTCTTCGAACGTTATAACCTAAATAAACAAAGCGAGAACGTGCTGGTCGTCGCCAATTTCGATAGCAGGCCTCAGTCGCTGAATCTGGAGGATATCGGCCGCTGGTCCGAACCGCAATATGGCCAGTTGATCGATCTGTGCAGCGGGCAGAATCCGGATATATTCAACAATACGCTGGTGGTTCCTGGTTTCGGATTTTATTGGTTGTGCGAGCGCCTGTAGTTTATCTTTTGTCTTTACTTTACCGGCGTCTTCCGTGTTGTGTTTCTTTTAGGGCGAGGTGTGCGTCGGAAGCTTTTTTGCCCAGCTGCTTAGCGATGCGATCGGGCAGTGCAATCGGCGGCTTGCCGGCGCGCATAGACAGCCGTTTGTGAACATTGATCGAGTCTGCCGTGCAATATTAATACGGTAGCAGTGGCGAATAAGTTTTAAATAATCTCCTAATCTTGGCGTGAGATGATCTACACTTTCGGTGTCGTGACGGCTGCGGACTTGTAGTAACCGGGCTTTCGTTGGTGGCACTATACCGTAGGGGTCCCAGGTGCAGCTTAACGGTGTAAAGACGACAGGGCGTGAGGTAGGCAATCGATCAAGGAATTTATCGTGCGAGAACAGATATTGGTATCGAAGTTAGGTGACGTCGTCACCCGTCATCCCTGGTGGGTTATGTTATTCGCCGTGTTGGTCGTGGGCGGATTGTCGGCGGGGATCGTACGGCTGGGTTTTAAGAGCGACTATCGGGTTTATTTTAGCCCCGACAATCCGCAGTTGCAGGCGTTCGAGGCGATACAAAACGAGTACAATAAGAGCGACAATGTGCTGTTCGTTGTCGAACCGGCAGACGGCGACGTTTTTACGCCGAAGGTGCTGCAGGCGGTGAAACTTCTGACCGAAAAAGCCTGGCAAATCCCTTATTCCAACCGCGTCGATTCGATCACCAATTTTCAACATACGGTTGCCGAACAAGACGATCTGATCGTTGCCGATCTGGTGCCCGATGCGGGGAACCTAGAGCCCGATCAGCTCCGCTATATTAGGAATGTCGCATTGAACGAACCGTTGCTGGTTAACCGTTTGGTCTCCGCAAGCGGTCACGTGGCGGGGGTTAACGTCACGGTTCAAATGCCGGGCGAAAGCAATGACGAATTTATCGAAGTCACCGAGTTTGCCCGCCGAATTGCCGGCGAAATCGAGGATGCCTATCCGGAGGTCAGGCTGCATCTGACCGGGGTGGTGTTGATGGGTAACGCCTTTAGCGAGCAGGCGATGCACGACAATACCACTCTGGTTCCGGCAATGTACGGAATTGTCGTTTTCGCCCTGTTGATGTGCCTAAGGTCTTTTGTCGTCACCATCAGTGTCGTGGTCTTGATAATGTTCGCCACCTTCGCGGCGTTAGGCAGCGCCGGTTGGCTAGGATGGTATTTAACGTCGACCTCGGCGGTCTCGCCTATCATTATCTTGACGTTGGTGGTGGCCGATAGCGTGCATCTGCTGGTTACGATGCTGCATAACATGCGCTCCGGACATGACAAACGCCAGGCGATTCGAGAAAGTTTACGGGTCAATTTACAGCCGATTGCGTTAACCAGCGTGACAACGGCTATCGGATTTTTGAGCATGAATTTTTCCGATTCGCCGCCGTTCAGGGACCTGGGCAATATTGTGGCGATCGGAGCCATTCTGGCGTTGTTGCTGACCGTGACGTTTTTACCGTCGGCAATGACTGTTTTACCGGTGCGGACCAAACTCGAGCAGGCGGGCCATGCGCGCGCGATGGCTGGCTTTGCCGATTTCGTCGTCAGCCGCCGCAAGGCGCTGTTGGTCGGCAATTTGCTGTTTTCCCTGCTGTGCCTGTTGTTCTTGCCGCTGAACCAGCTCAATGACGAATTCGTTAAATATTTCGATAAACAGGTAGAATTTAGAAGAGCCACCGATTTCCTCAATGAAAACATGGGGGGGATTTATACTTTCGAGTATTCGATTCATGCCGGCGATTCGGGAGCCGTCAACGAACCGGTATTCCTGCAAGATTTGCAAAAGTTCAATGAATTTTTGAAACGTCAGCCGGAAGTCCGCCACGTCAATACCATTACCGATACTTATAATCGTTTGAACAAGAGTATGCACGGCGACGATCCGAAGTGGTACCGGTTGCCCGATGCCAGGGATCTGGCGGCACAATATCTGTTGATGTACGAGATGTCGTTGCCTTACGGTCTGGATTTGAACGATCAGGTCAATATGGATAAATCCGGAACGCGGATTATCGCCACTCTCGATTCCTTGAGCTCGAACGAGGTGTTGGCGTTGGAAAAACGGTTCGATGATTGGTTATCGGAGAATTTGCCGGACTATCGGTTTGAGGTATCTAGTACCGATCTGATGTTTGCGTATATTGGAAAGCGCAACATCAGCCGCATGATCATCGGCACGGTTTTCGCCCTCGTCATGATATCTTTCATCCTGATTATTGCGTTTCGCTCGCTCCGCCTGGGCCTGATCAGCCTGATTCCAAATTTACTCCCTGCCGGTATCGCCTTCGGGTTATGGGGGATTTTTAATGGTAACGTCGGATTGGCCTTGTCCGTCGTGACCGGTATAACGCTGGGTATAGTCGTCGATGACACGATTCATTTCATTAGCAAGTACCGAAGGGCCAGAATCGAAAAAGACCTGGATCGACAGGAATCGGTTCGTTACGCATTCTCCACTGTCGGCACGGCATTGTGGATTACGTCGGTGGTGTTGGTCAGCGGATTTGCCGTGCTGAGTTTTTCCCATTTTACGATGAATTCGGAAATGGGATTGATGACGGCGATTACGATAGGGTTCGCGTTAATGCTCGATTTCTTGCTGTTGCCGCCGTTGCTGATGGCCTTGGACAAGAAATAGGGTCTTCGTTTTTCTGCTATAGTTTCAGGTGTTGTTTTTTTCGTCGACCCATAACATACCATGATTAAGGTTATCCCGTTGTTTTTGTTAATGTTGGTACCACAGGCGGTTTTCGCTGCTAGCCCCGAGGAGAAAGGTCTTGAGATCGTCCAGGAAATGGATCGTCGAGACACCGGATTCGAAGATATGATTGCCGATATCACCATGGTCCTGATCAACCGAAGTGGCGAGGAATCGGTCCGTGAACTCAATATGCGGACCTTGGAAGTTATCGGCGACGGCGACAAGAGCCTAAGCGTGTACAGCAATCCGCGGGACATCAAGGGCACCGCTTTTTTAAGCTTTACGCACGCTTTGGAGGCCGACGAGCAATGGCTATACCTGCCGGCCTTGAAGCGGGTCAAGCGAATCTCTTCCAGCAACAAATCCGGACCTTACCTCGGTAGCGAATTTGCGTTCGAGGATTTGACTTCGTTCGAGGTAAAAAAATACCGTTATAAATATCTGGGTGACGAAGTGTACGACGGCATCGATTGTTTTGTTGTCGAGCTATACCCCCGCTATGAGCATTCCGGCTATACCCGGCAGTTGGTCTGGATAGACAAGTCTCGCTACATTCCGTTGAGAATCGATTTTTACGATCGTAAGAATGCGTTGCTGAAAACTCTCGAAAACAAACAATACCAGCAGTATCTAAACCAGTTTTGGCGCCCCGACGAGGCACTGATGATCAATCATCAAACGGGTAAACGCACCAGGCTGCTGTGGCAACATTATCAATTCAGAACCGGTCTGGACGATCGGGATTTCGATCGCAATTCACTGAAACGATCGCGTTGAATTTAGTTCGACTTCAATGCGGAAATCGTTTCCAAGTCCCGGGATCAGCGACGACGGCTAATAATGTCGTGGTCTTGTTTTTTGCTTCTTCCCGGCACCCTTTGGCAAACTCCATACTATCGTGTCGAATCATAAACAACCTGCGTTAATCGTCCACATTATCTACAGTCTTGGAATCGGCGGACTGGAAAACGGATTGGTTAACTTGATCAATCGGATGCCCTCCGACCGCTACCGTCATGCGATCATCTGCCTAAAGAATGCGACCGAATTCAGATATCGATTGCAGCGCGAAGATGTCGAGGTCTATGAGTTGAATAAAAGAGACGGACACGATTGGCGGTCGTTTTTGACGATGTATCGCTTGTTACGGAAATTGCAGCCGGCGATTGTTCATACCCGTAATCTCGCCGCGCTTGAGTATCAAGTGCCGGCTTTTTTGGCCGGAGTCGATTATCGGATTCACGGCGAACACGGTTGGGATGTTTTCGATCCGGACGGGAGCAAAAAGAAATATCAGCTGCTGCGCAAGATCGTCGGTTTGTTGGTCCATCGGTTTATTCCGCTGTCAAAACACTTACAAGCTTATCTGCAATTTAGGGTTGGCATTCCCGAAGCCAGAATTTACCGAATTTGTAATGGAGTTGACACAGAAAAGTTTTATCCTGTTTCGGCTAAGACTCCGCTTGCGAATTGCCCGTTGCCTTTCAGTACGGATTGCGTCTACGTGGGAACGGTCGGTCGAATGCATGGGGTAAAGGACCAGACGACGTTGGTGAAGGCGTTTGCTCGGATGGTTGCCGAACATCCAGACTTAAAGCGCTCGACCCGTCTGATTTTGGTGGGGGACGGCCCGCTTAGGGAAGTGGCGATCGATTTTGTGCAAACCCGGGGACTTCAATCCTTGGTATGGTTGCCGGGGGCGCGCGACGACATTGGCGATATCATGCGCAATCTCGACGTTTTCGTGTTGCCGTCGCTGGCGGAAGGAATTTCGAACACGATACTCGAGGCGATGGCGAGCGGGCTGCCGGTAATTGCCACCGACGTCGGCGGCAATTCCGAGTTGGTAACGGACGGAGTTAACGGGAAATTAGTGGAAAAAGGAGACGTTCACGCGATGGCCGACTGCATTGCCTATTATTGCCAAAACTCCGATAAACGTCAGTTGCACGGGCGAAATGCGCGGCAACGAGTGCTGGAGGAGTTTTCGATGACGGCGATGGTTGAAAAATATATGGACGTGTATAATCGGAAACCAAGCGGCCCCAGCAATTAGAGATATTGGGGCGTTGCCAAACGAACAGGATATGACATGTGCGGAATCGTAGGTATCTTTGATCTGAAGGAAAAACGTGAAATTAACAGGGAGTTGCTCTCGAAGATGAATGAGCGTCAATTCCACCGCGGTCCGGACGAAGGAGGTTTACATATAGAGCCCGGTTTGGGTTTCGGGCATCGGCGTTTATCGATCATCGATCTAAGCAGCGGTCAACAGCCGATGCTCAACGCCGACCAATCGGTAGTCCTGACCTACAACGGAGAAATCTATAATTTTTTGGAATTGCGCAAGGAACTGGAAGCGCTGGGTTATCGGTTCAAAACCCATTGCGACACCGAAGTGGTGTTGCTGGGTTGGCAGGCCTGGGGCGAGGCCTGTGTCGAAAAGTTTCGGGGTATGTTTGCCTTTGCCGTCTGGGATAGGAATCGGGAAACCCTGTTTCTGGCCAGGGACCGGCTCGGCATCAAACCGCTGTACTATGCCGAGCTGAGCAACGGTCAGTTTATTTTTTCTTCGGAATTGAAAGCGCTGCAAGAACATCCTTTATTGACAAGGGAACTGGAACCCACCGCCATAGAGGAGTATTTCGGTTTCGGTTATATCCCCGATCCGAAAACGATCTATAAGAATGTTTATAAGCTTGAACCCGGTCATACCTTGACCCTGAAAAGAGGGACGGCTGCCTACCGCCCCAAACTGTATTGGGATGTGACATTCAGCGAGCAGCCGTTCAATTCGGAACAGCAGGTTGTGGAGGAATTGATGGCCCGGTTCGAAGAGGCCGTCAAGATCCGGATGATGGCGGAAGTGCCGTTAGGCGCTTTTTTATCCGGCGGGGTCGATTCCAGTGGCGTCGTTGCGATGATGGCAAAAAATTCGCCTGATCCGGTCAACACCTGTTCCATCTCATTCGGCGACCCGTCGTTCAACGAATCCCGGTATGCGCAAAAGGTGGCCGAGCAGTACCATACCACGCACCGCACCGAACAAGTCGATCCCGACGATTTTCGGTTGGTTAGCCAGTTGTCGGATATTTATGACGAACCGTATGCGGACAGTTCGGCGCTGCCGACCTATCGGGTGTGCGAATTGGCCAAGAAACAGGTTACGGTGGTACTGTCGGGTGACGGCGGCGATGAAAATCTGGCAGGCTATCGCCGTTACCGCTGGCACACATACGAAGACCGGATGCGTTCAATTCTGCCGGATGCCTTACGCAAGCCGTTGTTCGGTCTGCTGGGACAAGTGTACCCGAAAGCAGACTGGGCGCCGAAGATATTCCGCGCAAAATCCACGCTGGAGTCGATAAGTCGGGATTCGCTGGAAGGTTATTTCCACAGCGTTTCGGTTAATTCCGACGGCATCCGGGCGTCGTTGTTCAGTAATCAGTTGAAAAATGAACTGCAAGGTTATCAAGCCGTCGAAGTGTTTAGGCGTTATCGTGAACGTGCGCCTAGTGAGAGTGCCCAGTCGCTAGTACAATATCTGGACATTAAAACGTATTTGCCCGGCGATATTCTGACCAAGGTCGACCGGGCCAGCATGGCCCATGCGTTGGAGGTTCGAGTACCGCTGTTGGACCATCGATTGGTCGAATGGATGGCCGGTTTGCCGCCGTCCATGAAACTGAGAAACAGGGAAGGAAAATATATTTTCAAGAAAGGATTGGAGAAATATCTGCCGAACGATATTTTATATCGCCCTAAAATGGGGTTTGCCGTGCCTTTGGCCAGTTGGTTTAAGGGACCGCTAAGGGAGCAGGTTAGGCAGTCTTTGCTCGGCGAGACGATGGCAGGATGCGGTTTGTTCGATCAGCGTTTTCTGGAAAAAATGGTCGACCAACATCAGAGCGGAATCAGGGATTATAGTTCGCCGATATGGTCATTGTTGATGTTCGAGTCTTTCCTATCCAGGCATTGACTCACTCCGGTAGACAAATTTGGCGTTTTCGGTAGTTGCTGGCTGTTTAGCGAAGCGCGGAATAAATGAGGCAGGAATTGTTCTGCACTCGGTTAAGGAATATTCGGATTTCCTTAGCTTCCAAAATCAATCTGTTGACGCGATTGGTTTGAATCGTGTGTCCAGGCACTCCGGTAGATACTGATTAAATCGGTATTGCCTTAGATGTTTTATTGTACTTTGGTACTATATACAGGGTAGTATCGGGCTGTTAGATTATCTCAAAAGACATAGTTAAATAAGGGTGCATTCTGATGAACAATGAATCACGCAATCAACGAAATAATGTGCCGGAAGCGGAATTGGAAACGGGGAGCAATAAACCGAATCGATCCAGGCGTTCATTAACAAAAGCCGGAATTGTGGCGCCCGTCATCATGAGTTTGGCCAATCGCCCGGCTTGGGGACTTTCACCGGGATGTCAAATCTCGGGCTTTTATTCCGCCGTAGAACTTGAATC
>JBNLFT010000048.1:0-16757 GCA_050305675.1 Methylococcaceae bacterium | reverse complement strand
GTCTGCTGACCATGGCGCTTTCGCGTTTCGACCGCCCGGGATTGGCTTTCATTACCAGTTCGCTGACGGTTACCGGCGTCATCCTGACCGCCGGCGTATCGATGTTTCCGTTCCTGATTCCCTCCAACATGTCCTTGAACAGTTCGCTGACAATATGGGATTCGAGTTCCAGCCAGTCGACGCTGCATTTGATGTTTTGGGTTACCGTGGTCTTCTTGCCGGTGGTGATTCTCTATACCAGCTGGGTATTTCGCGTTCTGCGCGGAAAAATTACCGTCGAATTCATTCGCGACAACGATCACACGCTTTATTAGGAGGCCGCTATGTGGTATTTCAGTTGGATTCTCGGCGTTTTGTTAGCCTGTTCCCTGGGCATCATCAACGTGTTGAGGTTGGAGGCGCAGTTGGCTCTGGCCAAGGAAAACGAGGTGATCGACCCGTTGACGCAATTGCTTTGCCGGGACAGCGTGATGATTCGGCTGGGAGAAAAAGTCGACAACTCGCGGCGCAGCGGGTTGCCTTTTTCGTTGCTGTATCTGTCGCTTACCGACTTCAAAGTCAAGCATGCCCTGCTAGGCCACGAAATGGATACGACCCTGCTGCGAGTCGTGGACACGCTGAAGCAGGATATCAGGATCGGCGTCGACATCGCGGCCAGAGTCGGCGAGGAGGCATTTCTACTGGCTTTGCCGGGAGCCTCGCTGGACCGGGCGCAACGCATCGCCGATAAACTGAAAAACGATATCCACGCCCGGGTGAAGACACCCGGCGATATTGCCGTCGATGCCAGCGTCGGTGTCGTCGAATACTCCGCCCATGTCGAGCAGTTCAGAAACGATGGGTTGAACAGCCAGGAAGAAGCGGAGAAACTACTGGCCATCGTGGAAAACAAGCTCGGCGAAGCGGCGGTTTGACGCCCCACCGTCCTGCCGGCGGTTGTTGTTGCGGCAGCCGCCGGCTGCCAAGTCTTGTTCGACGCTAAGTCCGGAACCGGCTCAAGACCGTGTAGCGTCGCCGCGGTCGATGTCAGTCGAGCCCGAGCAACACGTTTTCGAAGCGTTCGGCCGGCATTGGCTTGCTCAGCAAATAGCCTTGTAGCAGATTACAGCCTTTTTCGGTTAGAAACGCTTGTTGAGCGGCGTTTTCGACGCCTTCGGCGACCACCGTCAGGCCCATGCTGTGGGCCATGTGAATTATGGTTGCGGCGATCACATTGTCGCTGGGATTGGCCGGAATATCGGTAATAAAGGAACGGTCGATTTTCAGTTTCTTGATCGGTAAGTGCTTCAATTGGGCCAGCGAGGAATGCCCGGTGCCGAAGTCGTCCATCGCAATGCTTATGCCGAGTTCGTTCAGCGCGAGTAGCTCGTCCAGATCGTCGACCATCATGATCTGGCTTTCGGTGACCTCGAGCTCCAGATAGCAAGGCGGAAAGTCGATGTCTTGCAGCAGTTGTTGGATCCGAGCGGAGAAGCCCGGGCGCAACTGTCTGAGCGACAAATTCACCGCCAGATGGAAGCGCGGCAGCCCTCGTTTCCACCAGATAGCGCACTGCCGGCAAGCGGTGTTCAGCACATACCAGCCCAGCTCCTCGATCAATTCGGATTGTTCGGCGACCGGAATGAACAGGTCCGGCGCGATCTTGCCCTTGACGGGGTGTTGCCAGCGTAGCAGGGCCTCGGCGCCGAGAATCTCGCCGTCGCTGCAGCCGTATTGAGGCTGATAGTGGACCTCGAAATGTCGCTGCGACAGCCCCTGGCGAATCTCCGCCGCCATGCGCAGGCGCTCGGTGACGGTTTGCGTCAAGGTATCGCGATACAGATGATAGCGTCCGGAGCCCTGTTTTTTTGCTTCGTACATCGCTGTATCGGCATTGCGCAAAAGCATCGCCGCATTGTCGCCGTGGTCGGGATAAATGCTGATGCCGATACTGACCGACAATGGATAATCGATCTGATTAATCGATAGTTTGGGCGGAAAGGAAGATCGCAGTTTTTCGCAAATGGTCTCGAGTTGTTCAGCCGTCTCGATGTTTTCTATCAACACGACGAATTCGTCGCCGCCGAGCCTTGCCAGCGTATCGCCGTTACGCAAGCAGGCCTGAATACTCCGGCCTACCGTTTTCAGGACCCTGTCGCCTTGCGCATGCCCTTGGGTATCGTTGATGTCCTTGAATTTGTCCAGATCCAGGGACAGCAGCGCCAGTTTCTGCCCGGTCCGTTCGGCGATCTGTATCGAATGCTCCAAGTGATGAATAAAAAAAGACCGATTGGGGAGATCGGTTAAGGGATCGTAATGGGCCAGCTTCCAAAGTTGGCTCTCCTCCCGTTGCCGCTTGATGACGATGCCGGCGACGTAAGCGCACGTTTCCAGCAAGCGTTTGACGAATTCCGTCGGTTGGCCCGGCTCGAAACAGGATAAGGCGAACGAGCCGATCGGTGCAGATTCGTCGATTCGGATCGGATTGGACCAACAGGCGCCGATGTTAAAATCGACGGCGAACTGGCGCAGATTGCTCCAGCGCTTGTCGCTCGAGGTATTGAAGACGTACTGCGCCTCGTTGCAGAAAACCGAGGTGCCGCACGAGCCGGCTTGGGGGCCCGGCACCAGGCCGTTGAGCTGTTCGACCGCTTGTTCCGGTATGGACGGGGCGGCGGCGACCGTCAAAAAACTGCGGCTTTCGTCGAACAACATGACCGAAGCCACGGCATTGTCGACCATGCTTTCGGCCGTTCGGCACAAGGCATTCAGAATCAACTCGTGCCCGGTGCCCAGCGCCAGTTGCTCCATGATGTCGCGCTGAATCTTTAACAAAGCGTTGCTTTGCTCTCTGGAAATAATAGCGTCGTTGTCCAAGGCGGTTAAATCCGGTTTCATGGATGCCGGGATTGAAGCGCAACGTTTCTTGAGTTGCTTGGCGAATTGAATTGGCATTAACAATTAGACGTCATTTATAGCACACAATTTATCTAAACATTGCTAAATTAAATGGCATGATAGCCGCAAGCCCCGTCCTGAGCATGATATAGTCAAATTGTTAAGTATGTCATCCAAAGATTACACGTTGATGAAGAAATTGTCGAATTACCGGCTTGGCGACTGTCTCGGCGTCAGCATGCACGCTCAAGTGTATAGAGCCTTCGCGGAGGGGACGTCGGACCAATCGGTGGTTGTCAAGAAAATAAATGGACGTTTTTGCAGCGACGAACTGGCAGCGTTTCTGCGCCAACAAGTCGAACATCTGAGCGAACTGCAGCTGGCGGACACCCTGGTGCCCGAGGTGTTGCAGCTGGACAGCGAAACGTTGTGCCTGCTGCAGCCGTGGTGGGAAGGCCGGACGTTGGCGCGGTGGATGGACGAAAACGCCGCACCCGGGCTGGAAGCTATCTTGAAGATCATGCTGGGGCTGGCCGCGCGCATCGAATCGCGCCACAAAGCCGGACACATTCACAAAAGCGTTAAACCGTCTAATATTCTGATCGACCCCACCAGCCTTAAGCTTCAGCTGATCGACGACGTTCGCGTACTCGATATCAACCAGATCAGCCACTTTATTTATCACGACACTTTCCGCACCCAAACCCTTCCGTATTTGTCTCCGGAGCAGACCGGCCGGATCAAGTATTCGGTGACCTATGCCACCGATCTTTATTCGGCGGGCATGATTTTCTATGCGTTGTTGGCCGGCAAGCCCCCGTTTTTGTTCAACGATCCGATCGCCATCATCCATTCGCATCTGGCGGAAACCCCGACGCCGGTCAATCGGATCAATCCCGCGGTGCCGAAAATGCTGAACAACATCGTCGGCCAACTGTTGGCCAAAGCGCCGGAAAAACGCTATCAAACCGCCTCCGGCTTGGCCGCGGATTTGCAACAATGCCTGGACGACTGGCTGCACCATCGCTACATCAGCCGTTTTACGCTGAAACAAAAGGACTACAGCAACCGTATCACGATCCCTTCGCTGATGGTCGGCCGCGACCAGGAAAAAAAATTGTTATTGGAGGAGTTTCATAAAGCCTGCAGCGGCGTCTTCAGGGCGGCGTTGATTTCGGGCCTCTCCGGTATCGGCAAGACCCGGTTGATCCAGGAACTGCAGTTGCCCATCGTCTCCAATGCCGGTTACTTTTGCTCGGGAAAATTCGATCAATTCAAGAAGCACATTCCTTACAGCACGCTGATTCAGGCGTTGACCGCCCTGATCAAGACTTTTCTGACCGAGGACGACGAACGAATTCGCTACTGGAATAATCGGATTTCGGCGCAATTGGGAGAAAACGCCCAGTTGATGATCGATCTGGTACCGGAACTGGAACTGATCATCGGCCCGCAACAGGCGGTCGCCGATTTGCCGCCGGTGGAGGCCCGCAACCGTTTCAACGACGTGGCCGGTAAACTCATCGCGACCCTGGCTAGCCAGGAGCATCCGTTGACCCTGTTTATCGACGACCTGCAGTGGTGCGACGGCGCCACTTTCGACCTGCTGGAGCGGTTGTTCGACAACCCGCTGGATTATCCCTACCTGTTCTGGATCGGCGCCTACCGTCATAACGAAGTCGACGCCAGCCATCGGCTAACCGCGCTGATTCACAAAATCCGGGAAAACAATCGGCCGCTGCGGCAAATTCGCCTGCATGCCTTGGGGCTGCCCGAGGTCAACCAGATGACGGCGTACATTCTGAATACCTACCCTGCCCGCACCGAAGCGTTGGCCGAGGTGATTTTTCAGACTTCCGGCGGGAATCCCCTGTTTGTCAACGAAAGCCTGCGCTGGTTGCACGACTACCGGCATTTGCGACTGGCCGAGGACGGCGTCTGGGTGTGGGACGACGAACAATTGCGCCATACCGTCATGCCAGATTCGGCGCTGGGTTTGTTCAAGGACAAGATCGCCAAGCTCGAGAGCGGTACCCGGCAACTGCTGTCGATCGCCGCCTGCCTCGGCGCTCGTTTCGAGGCGTGCGATTTGGCGTTGGCGGCCGGCATGCCGCTGGCCGACTTGTATCAGTCCCTGGCCGCTTGTTTCGCCAATAATATCTTGGTTCGGGAAAAAGAGCAGATATTGTTCTTCCACGACCAGGTTCAGGCGGCGGCGGAAAGTTTCATGGACCGCGATGAAAAACGGCGGGTGCACCTGCAAATCGCCGAAGCGCTGCTCAAGGCCGTGCCGCCGCAGGTCGAAGCGGAGAGTTTGCCGAATTTGTTCAGCATCGTCGAACATCTGTACGAGGGGCGACCTCTGCGGCAAACTCCGGAGCAACGATTGCGCGAAGCGGAGTTGAATTATCACGCCGGCGTTATGGCGATGAAGGCGTTGGCGATGGAAAACGCCAATTTCTTCTTTTCCGAAAGCCGGGGATTGTGCCGCGAGCTGCCGTGGGACCGGCATTACGAATTCCTGTTTGCGCTGCACAAGTATTTGGCCCGCACCGAAATGGCCTTGGGCCATCAGCCGGAATCGGAGCAGATACTCAACATATTGATCGATAAAGCTGAAAACGACCTCGACCGGGTCGACTGCCTGTACGAACAGACCACCGGACTGTCGTCGATGGGGAAGTTCAAGCAGGCCATCGAGCTCGGTAACCGCGGGCTGAGTTTTTTTGGCCGGGCGATACCGGCAAACGACCGGGAAGCGTTGACCAAGTCGGCGCAAATTATCGAGCAAATTCATCGCGATCGGGAAGATGTGTGGCAGAGGATACTCGACATCACGCCCAGCGGCGATCGCGCGACGCGTATAGAAACCGGCATCTACAGCGAGTTGATACCGGATTACTACCTGGCCGGCATGGTTCCGCAACTGTATCTGTCGGCGATACAGTCGACCCAGAACTGTTTGGCCGGCGGTGTCGACGAAACGGTGATTTACGGTTTTTCGATGGTCGGTCTGTACTTGCAGCGACAGGGCCGCTACGAGATGTCGTTCCGCTACGAAGACCTGGGGCTGGCATTGTCCGAGCGCTATCCGGATACCTTCGGCGCCACCAAGGGCATCAACGGCATCTTATGGACCAACATGCACAACCGGCGCGATTCCGGGTACATCATCGAGCAATGTCGCAAAAACATACATCGCGGTAAAGGATGCGGCGACTTATACAATGCCGGTTTGTCCTACGGGCCTTATATCTGGCATTTGATCCATCAGGGCAAGCATCTCGATCAGGTCGGCGACATCGCCACCGAATGCATCGCGTTCTCGGAAAAATTCAATTTGTCGCTATCGTTGGGCTTGGCGCAAAGCGCCGTTGCCGGCTGGTGCGATCCGATGGTCAACGATGCATCCAGTTATTCCGAGGCGGAAATCGAGGCCATGTTGGCAAAGTGGGAGCTCGATAAACACGTGGTGTCGATTGGAGGCTATTTCACGCTGAAAGGGATCAGCCGCCATTACCTCGGCGATTTTCGCGCGGCCGAACAGGCGCTGGAAAGCGCCCGGCCGTATTTGAGGGGGCTGAGCGACAACATTCTCAACCGGCTGTGGTACGTGTTTCGTTACGTCAACGGCTTGCGCCTCTACCCGCAACCATCCGAGGCGGAAGCTAAACTGTTGCGCGAATGCGCCGAACGCGTTGAAAGCTGGGCCGCGCTGGGTCCGATCCTGAAGCCCTATCGCTTGTTCATGGAAATGGAGCGGGCCTTCCACCAAGACGACTTCAGCAATTGCCGGCGCTATGCGCTGGATGCGCTCGACCTGGCGTCGGGCGAGCAGTTTACGTTACTGGAAGGCTATTTGCACGAACGTCTCGGCCAGCTCTGCATCAAACATCAGCACGACCATGCAAGCGTCCATTTACTGCAGGCCGCGAAGGCCTACCGCCGTTGTTCGGCTCAGGTCAAACTGCGGCGGCTGCTGGAAAGCTATTCGCTGACCTTGCAGGACGAACAAGGCGACGGCGCGCAATCGTTGGCGCAAATCCTCGATGTCAATTATCTGCTGCAGGCCACCAGGCTGATTACCCAACAACTCGATCTCAATCTGTTGCTCAGCACGATATTGAAATCGGTGATGGAGCGACTGGGCGCGCGAACCGGCTATTTTATCGTGGCCGAACGGCGGCAATTGAAAGTCGTGGCGCGTGGCAACAAACGCGACCAGGTGGAGGTGCAAATCAGCGAGGAGCACAATCTCGACACCGCCAGCCTATGCCGGGCCGTCGTCAACTACGTGCACCGCACCGGCGAGATGCTGGTGCTGGAGAATGCCTGCGGCGAAAGCGATTTCATGACCGACGAGACCGTGCAACAGCAGCAACTGAAATCGATCTTGTGCATGCCGTTATTGATCCGGCAAAAAGTTCTGGGGGTACTGTATCTGGAAAACAAGCTGATCAAGGCGGTATTCACCCGGGAACAGGTCGAACTGACCCGCCTGTTGACGGCGCAGGCGGCGATTGCGTTGCATAACACCCGGTTGATCCAGGACATGAAGCAAAGCCAGCAGGAGATCGAACTGCTGAACAAGGAGTTGGAACAGCGGGTTCAGGAACGAACCGACGAACTCTACCGGGCCAACGAGGAGCTGAAAAACTTCGCCTACGTGGTATCGCACGATCTAAAGGCGCCGCTGCGGGCGATCAATCAATTGGCCGGCTGGATCGAGGACGATTACGGCGACCGTTTCGACGACGAAGGCAGGCAGCAGATCGCCCTGCTCAAGGGGCGGGCCAGGCGCATGCACGACATGATCGACGGCATATTGCAATATTCACGGGTCGGGCGGGTCCGGGAGATGGCGGAGGAGGTCGACGTCGGGTCGTTGGTGGACGAGGTGATCCAGCTGATTTCCCCGCCCCAGGCAATAAAAATTCGCATCGATTCGCCCTTACCTGTTATAAAGGGCGAAAAGCTAAGGCTTTACCAGGTTTTTCAGAACCTGCTCGACAACGCGGTCAAATACAACGACAAGGAACAAGGATGGGTCGCAGTTTCGTGCGTCGAATTGGACGATTGCTGGCGGTTTTGTATCGCCGACAACGGGCCGGGGATCGACAAGAAATACCAGGAAAAGGTGTTTCAACTGTTTCAGACCCTGCAACCGAAGGATCAGAGCGACAGTACCGGCATCGGGTTGAGTCTGATCGAAAAGATCGTCGACAGCTGGGGCGGCAAAATCTGGATCGAGTCCGAGGCGGGGCAGGGTTGCTCGATTATGTTTACCATACCGAAAATAATAATTATAAAAGATGAATAATATCCAACCTATCTTATTGGTCGAGGATGATCTGGTCGACGCGATGACGGTCAAGCGAGCTTTCCGGCAACTGAACGTGCTGAACGAATTGGTGGTTGTCGACAACGGCGAGGAGGCGGTCGCTTATTTGAAGAACCCGGCCCAGGGACTGCCTTGCGTCATCCTGCTGGATATCAATATGCCGAAAATGAACGGTCTCGAATGTCTTTCGATCGTCAAGGAGCATCCTCTGTTCAAGACCATTCCGGTCGTCATGCTGACCTCGTCCAAAGAACAGCAGGACGTCGATCAGGCGTTTACGGAAGGCATATCGGGATATATTCTGAAGCCGGCCAACTACGACCAGTTCCTGGCTTCGATTCAGGTGTTGGCGCCGTATTGGACCAGAAAACAGACCCCGGACTAAACGGCAACGGGCGGGCGGACGATGGCTGCCTGCCCTCAACCGGTTAGCGGCAAGGCCCTTGTCCGCTGCAGGGGCATCACCAGCAACCGGTATTCTCCATCGAGGCCCAAGGTTCCCGGGGCGGCAGCTTGTCGCCTTTTTGCAGCAGTTCGATGGAGATGTTGTCCGGCGAACGGATAAACGCCATCCAGCCGTCGCGCGGCGGGCGGTTGATCGTGACCCCGGCATCCATCAGTTTCTGGCAGGCGGCATAAATATCGTCGACCTCGTAAGCCAGATGGCCGAAATTCCGCCCCCCGGCGTAGTCTTCGGGATCCCAGTTGTAAGTCAATTCGAGCTCGGGCGCCTGCGCGTTTTCCGCGCTTTCCCGATCCTGCGGCGCGGACAGGTAGACCAGGGTAAAACGCCCGGCTTCGCTTTCGATCCGCCGGGTCTCCGTCAACCCTAATTTATTGCAGTAAAAATCCAGGGATTGGTCCAGATCCCCGACTCTGACCATGGTGTGTAAATAGCGCATGATATTAACGGTTGCTTGAAAAATTTCTACTATCGTTTAGTCTTCATCTTTCTATCGTGGACATTACTTTACCTTGATCAATCGACGAAAACAATGACAGCGTATCCCGAAAAAACCTGCGACATCGAGCGCCTGATCCGTCATCCCAAACTGGTCGAAGCCGCCCTGGCCGGCCGCAAAACCCAGCAGCGCCGCGACGGGCTTTACGCCTATCCCGGAGAAACCTTCGAGCTGGAGGGGACGGTATTTCAGGTGACCGCCGTGGAACGACAAAATTTAGGCGAAATGAGCGATGCCGACGCGCGGGCCGAAGGTTATCCAGATTTGGCATTTTACCGCGACACGATACTGAAAATGCATGCCGGGATGGAGTGGAACGAACAGCATCCGGTGTGGGTGCATCATTTCAGCCGCGTCGATTGACGATTATCCCCTTTTCGGCCATTTCGCGCAGAATCTGCAGCCCTCCTTCGACGATCACCTCCGGCTTGGGATGCCCCAGCTCCTCGGCGAATCGTTGCAGGAACGCGGACGGCTTAACGCTCTGTTGCTGCTGAATTTTTTGCAACAGCGTGAACGTCATCGCGTTGATCTGCAGAAAGTGCACGGCGTCGTCGAAGTCGCGGTAAACCACCAGATAGGTCGGTTGATCGGGTACCTGTTCGGGCAAAAATTGGGGGGAAATTTGCTGCACCGGAAATCGATAGGCTAACGGCCAGGCCAGCGGAGAAACAGCGACGCGCCGATCCGGCAACTTCTCGATGAACTCCGTGTCCGGCGGATCGACATGATCTTTGGCGATGGACAGCGCCATTTCCACCCATTCGTAGTGCGCCAGCTCCAGCAGGAAAGGATAATCGTCGGGGCGGTCGCGCTCGTTTTGCAGAAAATCCAGGAATTCTTCCGGAATTTCCGAAAAATACGGCGAGCGGCAGGCGTGGCTGCGGAAAAAATCCTGAGCCAGCTCGAACCATTGCCGGTCGTCGAGAATTCTGCGCAAGACCGGAAAATTGCTGCTTAAAAAACTGTCGACGTTGTTGAAGAACAGGTCGCGATAGGTTTCCATCCGCTGCCGCTTGACATCTTCGGGACACGGGTTGTTTGCCGGGTCGCGGATGAACGCGGCGAACTCGGCCTGCTTTTCCTTAAAATCGACCCTAGGCCGTGCGTTGTTCATGCTGGTTTCCCCAGGCCTTTTGGATGGCGCGGATGGTGTCGACCTCCTTCAACAATTCCGTGAGCGCCGGGATATTGAAGTCGCGTTCCAGCAGGGTGGGAAACACGCCGTACAGTTCGTAAGCCTTGCCCAGCAGCTTCCACACCGGGTCGATGACGTCGGCGCCGTGGGTGTCGACCAGAAAATCCTCCGCTTCGACGTAGTGTCCTGCGATGTGGGCATAAGCGATGCGCCTGGCAGGAATCGAGCGCAGGAACGCCTCGGCGTCGTAGCCGTGGTTGATGCTGTTGACATAGATGTTGTTGATATCGATCAGCACATCGCAATCGGCTTCCTCGACCACGGCATTGAAAAAGTCGATTTCCTCCATTTCCTGTCCCGGCGCCGCGTAATAGGAAACGTTTTCGATGGCGATCTTCTGCTCCAGGATGTCCTGCACCCGTCTGATCCGGGCCGCGACATGCCTGACCGCCTCGGCGGTGAACGGCATCGGCATCAAGTCGTACAAGTGCCCCTGGTGGCTACAATAGCTCAGGTGTTCGCTGTAGAATTTTATCCGGTGTTCGCGCATGAAGCTTTTCACCGCACGAACGAAGTCCTCGTCCAACGGATCGCTGCTGCCGATCGACAGCGACAGGCCGTGGCAGACGAACGCGCAGCGTTCGGTCATCGCCCGGAACTGTTTGCCGAGTCTGCCACCGATGGTCATCCAGTTTTCCGGAGCGACCTCGTAAAACGATACGTTGCTCGGCGGCTGGTCGATGACGTCGCCGATGAAGGAGCGGCGCAAGCCCAGGCCGGCGCCGTGCACGAGATTTTTGCATGTGTCCATTAGAACACCTTTGTTTGAGGGCCGGGGTAGGCAAATTGGGTTAATCTTGCCCCGGCCGGTCTGATACTGATCCGGATTAACGGCGGCGGAGTTTATTCGCCGGCTGCTTTTTCGGGATCGATTTTAGCGCCGCACGACATTTCGCCGCCCTTCATCATGGCGCCGCAGGACATCTCTCCGCCCTTCATGTCGCCGCCTTGCATCATCGCTCCGCATGACATCTCTCCGCCTTTCATGCCTTTCATCATGCCGCCCATGCCGCAGGCGCCTTCCTTACCTTTCATCATCGCACCGCAAGAGCTTTCCATGCCCTTTTTCATCTTGCCGTTTTCCATCATGTCGCCGCAACGTCCTTCGCCGCATTTGCCCTCCACCTTAGGTTTCGTCTCGCCCATACCGCAGGAGCCTTCCTTGCCTTTCATCATTGCGCCGCAAGAGCTTTCCATGCCTTTTTTCATTTTGCCGTTTTCCATCATCGCGCCGCACTGGCCTTCGCCGCAACTGCCTTCTTTGGCTTTACCGCCGGCTTTCGGAAAAGGCTTGACGCTATAGCCGGTGTTCGCTTCGGCCAGCTGCATGTAACCGTTGTCCAGTTCCGCCATTGCAAACGGATTGCTTTCGGCCTGCGCCGGCGTAGCGGAGAAAGATGTCACTAACGCGGTACCCATCGCCGCGGCTAATGGAGTTTTAGACATTTTTTTCATCAGTAATCCTCATGGTTGTTATTATCGATTCTCGGAAAAACGCGTCCGCTGCGGTGAACGGTATCAAGGATGATGCTGGCTCATCGTTAGACATGATCGGTGGACGGCCGGTCGGTAGGAATTCGGTTGCGGAAATCCGTCGGCAGCTCCGCTAAAACCATCCGCACGATCGAAACCGGATTGTTCGCTCGTCAAGGTGTTACGACTATACAACAAAAGCGAAGTTTCATCCAAATCAAGCGCGTTAATTTTCCGTCTTGTCCGGGTATTCGCAAAGGTCGGCGATGACGCAACTTTGACAACGCGGTTTACGCGCGATGCAGGTGTAACGGCCGTGCAAAATCAGCAGATGGTGGGCGTCTTTCTTATGCTGTTTCGGCACCCATTTTTCAAGTTTCTTCTCCACTTCCAAGACGGTCTTGCCCGGCGCGATCCGGGTCCGGTTGGAAACCCGGAATATATGGGTATCGACGGCGATGGTGGGGTGGTCGAATGCCGTGTTCAAAATGACGTTGGCGGTCTTTCTGCCGACGCCGGCCAATGCCTCCAGGGCTTCGCGGCTTTGCGGGACCCCGCCGTTATGACGTTCCAGCAACGTCCGGCACAGTTTTATGATATTGGCGGCCTTGCTGTTGAACAGGCCGATCGTCTTGATGTAGTCCTTCAAGCCGTCTTCTCCCAGTTCGAGTATCGCCTGCGGCGTGTTGGCGACCGGAAACAATTTCGCGGTGGCCTTGTTGACGCCTTTGTCGGTGGCTTGGGCGGACAGCACCACGGCGATCAGCAGTTCGAACGGCGTGTCGTAATTCAGTTCCGTGACCGGTTCGGGGATCGCTTCGGCCAGGCGGTCGAAAATCGCCAGACGTTTTGCTTGGTTCATTGGAAATTGTTATTCGGTCGTAAAAAATGCAATTATTGGGTTCAGCGTTATTCCGACGACGGTCTTATTTTCGTTTCCCCCTAGGGCAAAGCAACGATGCCGTCCAGAAAGCCGAGCGGCTAGTCCGCTATTCATTAGCTGTCCACGGAATATGGCGTCCATAACGGGCTTTTATGATAGAGGGTTTTCAAGCCCGGATATACAGCTCATCAAAATTTTTCGGAACGACGATATTTTTTCCTACGCACTAACCACGTTTTATTCGGTAATATTGCTCGAACGATAACAACGATACTCATAACAGGACCGCTCATGGTCGATATCTTTATTAGCTATTCGAATAAGGACCGCTCTGTAGCCCAGGCGCTGGCCACGGTTCTCGAACGACGGCGTTGGTCCGTGTGGTGGGATCGTAAAATTCCGATTGGAAAATCCTTTGATGACGTTATTGAACAGGCCATCGCCGAAGCGCGCTGCGTCATCGTGCTATGGTCGAAAAACTCCATCGCATCGGATTGGGTCCGCAACGAAGCGCAGGAGGGATTACGCAGGCGTATTCTTGTTCCGGTGATGATCGATGACGTCGGAGTGGAAAATCTCCCGTTGTCGTCCCGCCGCTTGCAATCGGCCAACCTAGCCAATTGGGTTCCCGGTGCTGATCACGCGGACCTGCAACGACTGTTCCATTCCGTGCATTCCATATTGTCCGCCCCTGTAATTCCCTCGAGCCAATCGGCCGATACCGTCGCCTGCACGGACCTGTCAATGCCCGATTATGTCGGGGCGGGGAGCGCCTCTTACAATGAGCACAGTGAATCGGAATCAGCGGAGAATTCAGCTGCCTCTAATACACCGACGACTGCATGGCGGACATCTCGGGCGCATTGGAACGGCAAGACGATCGCAGCATCGATCGCTGTGATACTCGTCGGGACCGTCCTGTTATCGGGAAAAACCATACTGGAGCAAATGCAGTCTCTGAATAGGTCCGCAGCCGAATCGAATCGGACGAGCCGCGATGCCGGAACCGACAAGCTATCCGCCACCATCGACGTAACGCAAAAACCGGTGATTGAAATAATCGATCCACCGCTATCGTTTCCCGCTACATCAAAAGCCGTAGCTACCCTGTCTTCGACCGTTAAACAGCGCACGATAATCGGCAAAGCGAATTCACCGGCCGGTATTCTGTCGGTTATGGTGAACGACTTTGAAAAGCCACTGGACAACGGCGTGTTCAAGGCGAGTGTCAGTATCGAGGGGGAAACGACGCCGGTTAGGGTCGTCGCGGTGGATAAAAGCGGAGCACGCGCAAGTTTTGAATTCGCACTATTGCTTAAAATAGACAAGCCGTGGGCGACGTTTGACTTCGGCGCATACTACGCAATGATCATTGCTAATCAGCACTATAAGTCTCTTCCCTCTCTGGATACGCCGATCAACGACGGCCGAGCGTTGGAAAAAATCCTAAAAGACAAATACGGCTTCAGAACTACAGTACTGGTTGACGCCAACCGGTATTCCATTCTTTCGGAGCTGAACAAGCTGCGATCCGAATTAACGGAAAACGACAATTTGTTGATTTATTATTCCGGTCACTGCGAACTGGATGATCAAAGCCGCGGCAATTGGCTGCCACAGGACGCGGAGCCGGATAACAGAGCGAACTGGATATCATCGACCGCAATCACCGATATTCTGAACGCCATGTCGGCAAAGCACGTTCTGGTCATCGCCGATTCCTGTTATTCCGGTTCGATGACCAGGTCGTCCTTGGCACGCTTACAACCCGATATGAGCGATGAACGTCAGGCCGAGTGGGTCAAGGCAATGATCAAAACCCGGTCCAGAACGGTATTGACTTCCGGCAGTCTGAAGCCGGTCATGGATGGCGGCGGGGAAGGGCATTCAGTATTCGCCAAGGCGCTAATCGACACGTTGCAAAAGAACGACGGTCTGCTTGAAGGAGAAAAACTCTACCGCATCGTGTCCAGTAACATCGTTTCGTCGGCATCGCGGTTTGATATCGAACAGGTACCGCAATACGCGCCGATCCGGCTATCCGGCCACGAAGCGGGCGAATTCTTCTTTGTGCCTAAATAGCCGCTTCTCGTTCCGAGTGTCGTGAGCGCATATCCAACCTTTTAAACAAAACCATCAGCCGCCCGTGCCCGTTGAAATGGCATGCACCCACTTACGTCCGGGGGGACCATTTGCCGTAATCGAAATGTTCCATGCAGTGAGACGAAGCAATGCGCCATAAACTGGAGACATAACGATTGTGGTGGTTCAGCGCCAGCTTAGCCCAACTTTAATATTTTCAAGTTTAATGCATTAAATTTAATATAAAAATAACTATTGGGCGCTGCGCCTATTGACGCTGTGTTCGCCAATGGAAGCGCCAAACGCCTTATCGTTCCCTCTCCCGGATGGCGCGGAAGATTAAAGTGTCACTCGCGACTTTCATTGTAAAGAAAAACCTATCCCGTTTCCGCAAGCATATTCTTCAAGTGCGCCAAGCTCGCCTTGCCGCGTTCCTTGATCAGTTCCGGGTCCAGTCGTTTCTTGTTGGTCCATTCCAGGTCCTCTGCCGGCAGCTCGTTAAGAAATCGGCTGGGTTCGCATTCGCTCATTTCGCCGTAGCGCTTGCGATGGGTACAGTAGCTGAAGGTGCAACTTAAGCGGGCGCGGGTGATGCCGACGTAGGCCAAGCGCCGCTCTTCCTCGATATTGTCGGTTTCGATGCTGTTTTGATGCGGCAACAGGTTCTCCTCCATGCCGATCAGGAATACATGGGGGAATTCCAGGCCCTTGGAGGCATGCAGGGTCATCAGGCTGACCTGGTCGCCGGCCTCCTGCTCCTGGTTGCGCTCGAGGATATCCATCAGCATGATCTTGCCGATGATATCGGCCAACGAGAGGTCGTTGCCCGAGTCCTTTTCGGCCATCCGCTGCAACCATTCGACCAGTTCGTAGACGTTGGCGATTTTGCGTTCCGCCGAAGCCGGGGTCTTGCTGTTTTCCTGCAGCCATTGCTCGTAACTGATGTGCTTGATCATCTCGTGGATTACCTCAAAGGTGTCCCCCCGCTCGATGCGGGCGGCCGTCTCGTCGATCCAGATACAGAATTTGCGCAGCCTTTGGATCGCCTTATCCGGCAAGCGCTGCTGCAGGCCGAATTCGCGACAGGCCGAAAACAGACTGAGGTGGCGTTCGTTGGCGTAATCGCCCAACGTTGCCAACGTGCTCGGACCGATTTCGCGGCGCGGCGTGTTGACGATGCGCAAGAAGGCGGCGTCGTCGTCGGGATTAACGATCAGACGCAGATAGGCCAGAATGTCCTTGATTTCCGCATAGGCGAAAAACGAGGTGCTGCCGCTGATGAAATAGGGCACGTTATTTTCCCGCAGTCCGCGCTCGAACAAGCGGGACTGATGATTGCCCCGATAAAGGATCGCATAGTCCGAATATTGGTTACCGTGCCTGAATTTGTGGTGGATGATTTCGGAAACGATCTGCTTGGCTTCGGCGATTTCGTCCTTATGGCTCAATACCCTGAGCGGCTCGCCGAAACCCAGGCTGCTCCACAGTTTCTTCTCGAATACGTGGGGGTTGTTTGCGATCAGTTGGTTGGCCACTTTCAGGATGCGTCCGGTGGAGCGGTAGTTTTGTTCCAGTTTGATGACTTGCAGCCGGCTGTAATCCTTTTGCAGTTGGGCCAGGTTTTCCGGCTGCGCGCCCCGCCAGGCGTATATCGATTGGTCGTCGTCGCCGACCACGGTAAAACGACCCAGGTTGCCGGCCAACAGCCGCACCATCTGGTATTGGGTGATGTTGGTGTCCTGATATTCTTCGACCAGCAAATAGCGGATGCGGTTCTGCCATTTCTCGAGAATCTCCGCGTGCTGCTGGAACAGCAGCACCGGCAACAGGATCAGGTCGTCGAAATCGACCGCATTGAAAGCCTTGAGGGCCTTCTGGTAGCGGGGATAGACCTCGGCGGCCAGGCGGCCGTATTCGTCGGCGAAACGGGGGCGAAAGGTT
>JBNLFT010000047.1:0-16879 GCA_050305675.1 Methylococcaceae bacterium | reverse complement strand
GTCAGTGCCGACCAGTTTCATCTTCCAACTGCGCAGGCCGAGGGTCTGGCCGCCATGAGTCCAAAACCAACCGAAAAACACAAAACTGACGGTCAGCAGGTAGATGGGATATAAAATTTGATCGGGCGAAAATGCCTTGCCGGCATTGAAAGGCAACGCGATTGCCGTTGCCAGAAATAACACCGCCAGCAACAACAGCGAATCGTAAAGCAACGCGGCGGCCCGACGCAAAAAACCCGGCGCGTCAGCGTTGGTACGACCGGGTTTTCGCGGCAATAAGGATGGAGGCAAGTCTAGATTTTGAATAGCGCCAGTTTTTGACCGAGATACATGCTCATGGCTACCAATGCACCCAACATTACGAACGAGAAAACAAACGGGGGCTTGTGAAACATCAGGATAATCAAGTCGGCGACGAAAATGCTGGTTAGCAATGGATGGTCAATCAGGCTATCAATGATTTTTTTAAACATAAATTTTCCCGGGGCTAAAAACTCAAAATTTAAGCATACGGCAAATGCATGTCACGCCATGTTTTTCTGAACAGGATGAATGCCTCCAATTTTGGTGGCGCAATTTCACGTATCGGCGAATTTTACTATATTGAAAAAGGTTATGTAAAAGAAAGCTGCCGATTGAGAGGAAATCAATGGGAATGATATCATACGGCTAAGGTTAAACGGCTAATCGCTGTCCTGGCGGAGGGTTGCAGCGATTTGTTTTTTGGGTCACCCGATTTCCGGGATTTTTGACACCGCTCGCCAGTAGCAAGCGAGCGGATGAAATAATGATTTTGAACCCGCAATGCTTCAGGGGCCGCTGCTGGAAACGGTCGGAACGATTGCTTTTACTAGGGAATATCAGCCATTTTAAACTTTTTCAAAAAAATTCTGGGTGCATCGAAAAGGCAGGATAGCAAGGAGTCGCCAAGCGGCAGAGTCTATTCGCGCTCGGAACACAACATTTCCCGTTCGCAGATCAGCGAAAATGCCTTAAAGGTATTGTATCGCCTGAGAAAAGCAGGTTTCGAAGCGTATCTGGTCGGAGGTTGCGTTAGAGATCTTTTGTTGGGCAGGGAGCCGAAAGATTTCGATGTCGCGACGGATGCCAGTCCGGAACAAGTGAAAAGCACGTTTCGTAATTGCCGTTTAATTGGACGGCGTTTCCGTCTGGCACATATATATTTCGGCCAGGAAATTATCGAGGTGGCGACTTTTCGCGGTTCCGAAGCCGAAGACGGGGAACATCAGGTCGTTCACGAGGATGGCCGGTTATTGCGGGACAACGTGTTCGGCACGATCGAGGAAGATGCCTGGCGCCGCGATTTTACGGTTAATTCGCTGTATTACAACATCCGCGATTTTTCGGTGGTCGACTATACGGGAGGCATGGAAGACCACGGGCAGGCGGTATTGAGGCTAATCGGCGATCCGGTTACCCGTTATCGCGAAGATCCGGTCAGGATGCTGCGGGCGGTTCGCTTTGCGGTTAAGCTGGGGTTTGCCATACACCCCGATACCGAAAAACCGATTTATCAATTGGCCGATTTGTTGCACGGCATTCCGGCGGCACGGCTGTTCGACGAGACGGTAAAGTTGTTTATGTCCGGTTACGGGCTGCAAACGTTCGAAATGCTCAGGCATTATAATTTGTTTGCGGTGCTGTTTCCCGATTCGGACAAGTGCCTGGAAACCGAAGACCATGACTTTCCGCGCATATTCGTGGCCAGGGCGCTGCAAAATTCCGATAATCGCATTGCCGACGGCAAAACCGTTACCCCGTATTTTTTGTTGTCGGCATTCCTTTGGGATCCTTTGCAGCTGGACGCTAAAAAGCAAATGGAAAACGGCGAAAACGAAACCTTCGCCTACCAAAATGCGGCAAACCGGGTGTTGAACCGGCAGATTAAGATTACCGCGATCCCCAAACGCATCACACAGTCGATGCGGGAAGTGTGGTTGCTGCAATCCCGTTTTTCCAAGAGGAACGGCATTAAGCCTTTCCGCCTGGTGTCGCACCCCCGTTTTCGTGCCGCTTACGATTTTCTATTATTAAGAGCCGAGGCGGGCGATGCGGACACGGAATTGGCGGATTGGTGGACCCGATTCCAACAGGCCGACGAAGCGGAACAAAAACGCATGACGCGTCCTTCGAAAAATCAGCAGAAAAGCGGGCGTCCGCGGCGTAGCGGCAAGTATCGATCGCAAAACAAACGCCCCAGCGTCAATGAGTAACGAACAAACCCAAAGCGTGTTGGCGTATATCGGTTTAGGCAGTAATCTAGCAAATCCGGTGCAACAAATCGAGTCGGCGCGGTTGGAAATTGCCGGTTTGCGGTGGGTCGATGAGCAGGCCTTTTCCAGTCTGTATGCCAGTCCACCCATGGGCCCTCAAGATCAGCCCGATTATGTCAACGCGGTGATGGCTGTGCGGACCGATCTGTCGGCCAGCGATTTGCTGCGTCAGTTACAGCAAATCGAGAGCCGACACGACCGGGTCAGAACGGTCCGCTGGGGAGCGCGGACGCTCGATCTGGACGTGTTGTTATTCGGCGAACAGCAAATTCGCGAGGCCAACCTGATCGTGCCGCATGTCGGTATCGCGGAACGGGCATTTGTACTTTATCCGTTGCTGGAAATCGCCGGGCCGGAGTTGCTCGTTCCGGGCAAAGGTTTGTTGAAAGATCTGATAGAGCATTGTCCGCCGGCCGGTTTGCATAGGATGCCTCGATGACCCCGTATCACAGTCCGAACCCGGATAAAGCATTATCGGTGACTGATTTGGCGGCGATGAAGCGCGCCGGCGAAAAAATCAGCTGTCTAACCGCATACGACGCCAGTTTCAGCGCATTGTTGGACCGGGTAGGTATCGACGTGATATTGGTCGGTGATTCGCTGGGGATGGTGATTCAAGGGCAAAAAAGCACCGTTCCGGTGACTATGGACGATATGGTGTACCACAGCTGTTGCGTCACCCGGAGCAGGAAAAGGGCGTTCGTGATCAGCGATCTACCGTTTATGAGCTACGGGACGTTGGACATCGCGCTACACAATGCCGCCCGTCTGATGCAGCAAGGGGGCGCGCAGATGGTGAAACTGGAGGGAGCGCGTCCCGAACTGATACGCTTCCTGGTCGATCTGGGGGTGCCGGTTTGCGGCCATCTCGGATTGCTGCCGCAGTTTATCAACCAATTGGGCGGTTATCGGGTGCAGGGCAAAGAGCCGCTGGTGGCCGAGCGTATTCTGGACGATGCGCGTAAGATCGAGCAGGCAGGGGCCAGTCTGTTGGTATTGGAGTGCGTACCGGCGGTGCTGGCAAGCAGGATTAGCCAGGCCCTGAGCATACCGGTGATCGGCATTGGCGCCGGTGTCGGGTGCGACGGTCAGGTGTTGGTGTTATACGATATCTTGAACATCGATGGCGGCAAAAAACCGCGCTTCGTCAAGGACTTCATCGCCGAATCAGGGAGTATCGAAGAAGCGGTAAGGCAGTACCGGCTAGCCGTTAAGAAAGGCGAGTATCCAGCTTCCGAACATAGTTATTGAATGCTCACCGTAACCCGAAGCGAGGAATTATCAACGCAGGTCGGGCAATGGCGCCGGCAAGGGCAGACCATTGCTTTCGTGCCGACCATGGGCAACCTGCATGACGGACATCTTGCGCTAGTGGATGCGGCGCGGCGGCGTGCCGATAAAGTGGTTGCCAGCGTGTTCGTCAACCCCTCCCAATTCGGGGAAGGCGAGGATTATCAGTCCTATCCGCGCACGGAGCGCGAGGATGCCGAGCGATTGCGAGCGGCGCATACGGATTTGTTGTTTCTGCCTGCGGTTAACGAAATCTATCCACGGCAGGCGTTGGTCGGCGTCACTGTAACCGGGTTATCCGACAACTATTGCGGCCGCAGCCGGCCGGGGCATTTCAACGGCGTTGCGACCGTCGTTTGCAAACTTTTTAACATCGTGCTGCCCGACCTGGCTTTTTTTGGCGAAAAAGACTACCAGCAGTTGGCGATCATTCGGCGCATGGTGGCCGATCTGAATTTTCCGATCGAGATTTGCGGCGTGCCGACCGTGCGCGAACAAGACGGCTTGGCGATGAGCTCCAGAAACGGTTATCTGACCGCCGAGCAGCGCAGGTTGGCACCCTTTCTTTATCAGCTGCTGTGCGAAACCCGAGACGCCGTTCGGGGCGGGCGATCCGATTTTAGGGCGCTGGCAGAGCAGCAACTGAGACGATTGAGCGACGTCGGCTTCGTTCCGGATTATTTTGCGGTGTGCAGGACTTGCGATTTGCTCGAGGCGACGGCCGGCGACCGGGATCTGGTGATTTTGGCCGCCGCGACGCTCGGCCGAGCCCGCCTGATCGACAATCTTTCCTTTACCCGATAATCGAAACCATGTTGATGCGGCTATTGTTGGCATTGTTGCTTGTGGTTCCGCCATCCGTTAGCCCGGGGGGCGACGATCAGGGGCAACAAATCCTGCAAAGCGTCCAAGATCTGGAGCGGTTGAATCGGCGCTTAGCGGCGCTGGAAGACGAGGCGGCGATCGATACCTTGCTGGAACAACAGGCCGTTCAGCTGGAACGCTTGTTGCGTCGGTTACGGACGACTTCGGTGGTGCGTTTGCCCGCCACCGTCAGCGACAAGAAGCAGAGCCTCCTGGAATCGCGCATGGCCATCAATCGGGAGCGCGGCAACCAGCTTGCATTGTTGCGTGACCGGGCGGAATTGGAAACCGGCAAGACCCGGCAGGCAATACGCGCCTATCTGGAATATCTGATTCAGGCGTCGGCCAATTACAGCGGAGTGGGAGAAATCATCGACACCTCGCAACAGCGGCTGGAGCGTTCCCGGCGACTCGCCGAAAACCTAAAAATGCCAACCGCACCGGGAGAAGGGCCGATAGTTGCCGCGTTAAAAGAGAATCACCTGCAGTTTACGCTGGTCAATACGACGTTCCAGGACATTCTGAAGTATGTCATCAATAATCCCCGGCAGATTGCGTCGTCGCATTGGTTTCAGGAGTTTTCGCTGCTCTCGATCATTTCCCAGATCAACCGCTTGGATTTCCTGCGTCCTATCAATCACAAACTGATTCCGTTTAAGATTGATGTCGGTGGCGTCGGCGTTTCGTTTGCCATCATCTTGATGGTTTATTTCAGTTATCCGGTTCTCTTCAAGTTCACCAGTCGTTTTATCGAAAAATATGTGATTGACGACGGAGCGGACATTCAAACCCAAATTTACCTGGAAATTCGCAAGCCCGCCCGCGCCTTACTGATTTTTTTCGGAATCGATTTGGCGACCTACGCGTTTTTTTATAAAACCGATTATCGGCCGTCGATCGAAAACATTACTTTTGTCATTTACAGCCTGATCTTTATCTGGCTGTTGTTTAAGATTCTGGATACTGTGGTGTTGGTGCAGGTGCGGAAAATCAGCCGGACCAACACCGAGTTGCGTAAGGAATTGATAAACCTCGGCGTGCAGACGGCCAAGGTGTTGATCTTGATAGTCGTGTTGGCGATCGGGCTGAACCATTTCGGCATCAGCATCACCGCGATCATGTCGACCCTGGGGATCGGCGGCCTGGCATTCGCGCTGGCGGCGAAAGACACGCTATCGAACCTGTTTGGAGGCATTACGATTCTGTTCGACAATGTGTTTCGTATGGGGGATTGGGTCAAGATAGGCGATGTCGAGGGAACGGTGGCTGAAATCGGCTTGCGCAGCACCACGATCAGAACCTTCGATAATGCCTTGATCACGATCCCCAACGCCCAGGTTTCGGTTTCCAGCGTGATGAACTGGAATCGCCGGCTGGTCGGTCGGCGCATTAAAATGCATGTCCGCGTGACGTACGAGAGCAATATGGAGGACATCCGTAATGCGTTGCAGGAGCTGAGAGATATGCTGAGAGCTCATCCCGGCATCGCCAATCCGAAACAAAAGTTGACCAGCGGACATCGCCACTTCAAGTTGTCTTCGCTGGAAGACGTCAAGGGAATTAAGGCGACTCAGTTGGTGTTTATGGATCGTTTTAGTGACTCATCTATCGATATTTTGATATATTGTTTCTCCAAGACGGTCAATTGGGCGGAATGGCTTTCGGTCAAGGAAGACGTGATGTTCAAAATTGCCGAAATATTGAAGAACAATCATTTGGAATTCGCTTATCCGACCCAGGTCAGAATACATAAATCCGCCACGAATATGCCGGAATGAACGGCGAATTGGCGCTGGACGGTTTCCGGTTTGATAACCGGCGACGTTTCGGGCAAAATACTGGGTTCTCTAAAATTCGAGATTATTGATATGCAAACTACAATGCTTAAAGCCAAGTTGCACCGAGCTAGTGTGACGCATGCTGAACTTGATTACGAGGGCTCTTGCGCGATCGACGGCAAGATTCTCGACTTTTCGGGCATCAGGGAGTACGAGCAGATTCAGATCTACAATATCAATAATGGCGAACGTTTTACGACCTATGCGATTCGCGCCGAGGAAGGTTCCGGCATTTTTTCCATTAACGGGGCGGCCGCCCGCTTGGCGTGTCCCGGCGATTTGATCATCGTTTGCGCCTTTGTGCATCTGGACGAAAAAGAACTGGCCAGTTATAAACCGACGCTGGTTTATTTCGACAAAGACAACCGAATCACCCATTCCAGTCACTCGATTCCGGTTCAGGCCGCTTAGATTCGAGGCGTTTTCACCCCTTCCGCACAGCGTTGCCGTATGCCCGGTCCTGACCAGGTGCGGCGGTCCGATTGGAGCGGGACGTCGGCCGGTCAGGATTCGCTTAGCTCGATCTCGCTGCTTTTTTCCGTCAGCGTAATGCTTTGTTCCACGTCGTGCAGAATTTTCTGCAATCCGATTCGTTTGCCGGCATTGATCAGCAAAGGAGATTTGATCGACCCCTTGATTACCGGCCGGCCCTGGTTGTCGTCCTTATGCAGCATCACCAGAATCAGCAAATCCTCGCTGTTCTCGAGCGCCAACAGAGTTTTCTCTTGTTCGCTGAGCGGAAAACTATAGCTGATATTGAAATGGCCGGGCTGGGCAACCGAAAACGTCAGATCTTCATCATCCAAAGATTGTAGCCAGAATACGATATCGCTCCCTTCCTGATGAAATAATTTAAAACGCTTTTGTTCTTCGAAACCGGGAATCCCGTTGGGAAAGGTAATGATCGTATCCGGGTCGATTTGTTGTTCGCCCAGGAATTTTGATTTGATTTTCATAGGGTTTTCTTAATGCTGCAAATTAAAATCAATAAATATCTTGTTAAAATATAACATTAAATTAATTGTTTACAAGGCGTGATGTATAATTGACCGATGGCAAAAACTCTCTTTCTTCCGGTTGCCCTATGGCAGGTTAGCGCGACCTGCTCTCCTTTATCCCGCGGACGATGCAAATCCATCTGATATCCGTCGGAACCCGGATGCCGGCTTGGGTGCAGCAGGGTTATAACGAATACGCCAAGCGCTTGCCGCGCGAATGCGAATTGGTTTTGAAGGAAATTGCGCCGGGAAAACGGACCAGGAACAGCGACACCGCCAGAATTGTCAGAGACGAAGGGGAAAAGATGATTGCCGCGCTTCCCGAGAAGGCGCATGCCGTTACCCTGGATATTTCGGGTAAGCCGTGGAGCACGCAGCAACTTGCCGAAGCGGTGCGGCGCTGGCAGCAAACTAGCCCGCAAGTCGCGTTGCTGGTCGGAGGGCCGGAAGGCCTGTCGCAGCAAGTAAAAGAACGTGCGGTCGAATCCTGGAGCTTATCGCAACTGACATTTCCGCATCCGTTGGTTAGAATCGTGGTCGCGGAACAGATTTACCGGGCCTGGACGATTATCAATCATCATCCGTACCATCGCTAAATCATGAGACCTACGATCATTCTGGCATCGTCGTCACCCCGCCGCAGGGAATTATTGCAGCAAATCGGTGTCTCCTATCGAGTCCACGCGGTCGATATCGACGAAAGCCCTATGCAGGACGAGTCTCCGATGCACTATGTCGAACGGGTAGCTGCCGAGAAGTCCGCGGCCTGCTGCGCCGCGGTGGGATTCGAGAGGCCGGTTCTGGCGGCGGATACAGCGGTGGTGCTGGACGGCCGGATCATGGGAAAGCCGCGCGATTTCGAGCATGCGCGGGCCATGTTGGAGGCGCTGTCAGGGAAAACGCATCAGGTGTATTCGGCGGTATCGCTCAGAGGTAAACAACACGACCAGGCGGTTAATATTACCGAAGTCAGTTTCAGGAAATTGTCCGCTGCCGAAATCGAGGCTTATTGGCGGACCGGCGAACCGATAGACAAAGCGGGGGGGTACGCGATCCAAGGCTACGCCGGTATTTTTGTCCGCTCCATTACAGGCAGTTTTTCCGGCGTGGTCGGTTTGCCGCTCTACGAGACGGCAATGCTCCTGGGAAAACAGGGAATCGAACTATTGCATGAGTGAAGAGATATTAATCAACGTTACGCCGCCTGAAATACGCGTGGCCGTCATCGAGAACGGCGTATTGCAGGAGCTGATAATCGAGCGGATCAGACAAAAGGGTCTGGTTGGCAATATATACAAGGGCGAGGTATGCCGGGTCTTGCCGGGCATGCAGGCCGCCTTCGTCGACATCGGCCTGGAGCGTGCCGCTTTTTTGCATTTGTCCGATCTGAGCAGCAAGGAGTTGGAGAAGAAAGGTTCGGAAAATATAGAGCAGTACCTGCGCGAGGGGCAGAAAATCATCGTCCAGGTGACCAAGGATCCGATCGGCAGCAAGGGTGCCCGCCTGACGACCGAAATTTCGATTCCTTCGCGCTACCAAGTGTACATGCCTTATGCCGTCAATTCAGGCGTTTCCCAACGCATAGACAGCGAAGCCGAGCGCAGCCGCTTACGCGCCTGTATCGAGGCGTTCAAGCAAAAGCACGAATGCGGCGGTTTCATCGCCCGGACGGCGGCCGAATGCGTGGAAGAGGTGGTGTTGCTTTCCGATATGACGTTTTTGATGAAATTATGGGAAGCGATACTGGAAAAAACCGAAAAAGCCAAGGCCAAGACGCTGATTCACGAGGATTTGCCGCTCAGTATCCGTACCTTGCGCGACCTTTATAAGGAAGGCATAGAAAAAGTCAGAGTCGATTCGCGCGAGACCTATCAGAAGTTGCTGGAATTCGCCCAGGTATTCGTCCCCGAAATCGTCCCGGTGATCGAGCATTATTCCGGCGAGCGGCCGGTATTCGACATTTACAATGTCGAGGACGAAATATCCAAGGCGTTGGAGCGCAAAGTCAAACTGAAGTCTGGCGGCCATTTGGTGTTCGACCAGACCGAAGCGATGACGACGGTCGACGTTAACACCGGCGGCTATGTCGGCGGCAAGAATCTTGAGGAAACGATATTCAAAACTAATCTGGAAGCGGCGCAGGCGATTTCCAGGCAGCTCCGGTTAAGAAATCTCGGCGGTATCATCATTATCGATTTTATCGACATGCAAAGCGAGGAGCACAAAAGGCAGGTGCTCAATGCGTTGCAGCGCAACTTGGATAAGGATCACGCCAAAACGAAGATTACCGAGGTTTCGGCCTTGGGCCTGGTAGAAATGACCCGCAAACGGACCCGGGAAAGTCTCGAGCATATTTTATGCGAACCCTGCAAGGCCTGTGGCGGCCGGGGGGTATTGAAAACGGCGGAGACCATTTGTTTGGAAATTTTCCGGGAAATCATTCGCGAGGTCAGGCTATACAATGTCCAGCAAATTCTGGTCCTGGCCTCCAATGAGGTGGTCGAACGCTTGCTGGACGAAGAGGCCGACATGTTGGCCGAGCTGGAGGTGTTCCTGAGGGTGTCGATCAAATTCAGGGCCGAAACCGAATATAATCAGGAACAATACGACGTGGTGTTGTTATAGGTTAAGAAATTTTCGTGATCCATCATTTCAAGCGGGCGACGCGGCTGTTGATTTTTTGGTCGCTGATTGCGGTCGCCGTCGGTATCACCAGCGCTCGAATCCTACTGGCGGGAATCGAAAACTACAAAAACGAATTGGAACGAAAATTCCGCGAGCGTACCGACATTCAGTTGCAAATCGGTTCGTTAAGCGCCGGCATGCGCGGTTTCGATCCGGAAATCATTCTCCGCGACATCGACATTCTGTCGGTCGACGAGATAGGGCGACCCGCCGCGACATTAAAAGAAATAAGGTTCGGCATCGATGCCATGCAGCTGTTGTGGCGCGGCGAATTGTGGTCTTCCAGCTGGTTGACGTTGGTCGGGGCGAAAGTGTCCGTGATCCGCCACCGCGACGGCAGTTTCAGCATCGAGGGGCTCAATGCCGACGGCGACGAACCGCCGTTGTGGTTGGCGAGGGCGGGGAAATACGAAATTCTGCAGAGCGAAATCCGTTGGCAAGACCAAATGAATTCGAGCGACCCTGTGTCGTTCGAGAATTTCAATCTGTTGATCGAGAACGATGACGGCCATCATGAACTGCATTTGTTGAGCGATCTCCCGGCGCAATACGGGAGCTCGTTAAGAGTATCGGCCGCTGTCGAGGGCGATATTGCCAACGGGGAAGCCTTGAGCGGACGCTTGTATCTTGCCGGTAGCGGTTTTCGTTTTGCGGCGTTGCCGGGCGAAGCGATGCCGTTCCGGCTGGTGATCGAAGAAGGCCGCGGCGACCTAGAACTGTGGTCGGAATGGCGGGATTTTAAGCCCATTCGAATCAACGCCGAGCTTTTCGGCAGCGACCTCCGGTTGCGTAAGCAAGACGGCCGGACCCTGGTAGTGAAGCGACTGTCCGGAATGCTCGGTTGGTCTTTGGCGGACGGCCGGGGTTGGCGGCTCGACGCCTCGAATCTGCAAGTCGAAACCCGGAAGCGACTTTGGCCGGAGGCCGAATTCCATCTACAAGTCAACGAAGACACCAGTATCGGTGCCCGGATACCGCAGTTAAGCCTGAACGAACTGAGCGACATCGTACCTTTCTTTCTCTCCTCCGACCAAATAGGGCTACTGCCGAAAAAAATCGCTCTCGACGGCCGGCTGCAGGACTTCGCCTTGTTTCTGGGTGCCGACCGTCGGCATTATGCCGTCAACGGGTCTTTTGCCGACGTTGCCGCCAGCTCGGCGGGCAACATGCCGCAACTGTCGGGTGTGAGCGGGCAAATTGTCGGTAGCGCCGGTCAGGGCGAGCTGGTTCTGGCCAGTCAATCGGCGGCGGTCGCGTTTCCGGACCTGTTCCGCGACGCGATTGCCGTTGATCGCTTGTCCGGTCCGATTCGGTGGCGGCAAAGTGAACAGGAATGGGAGTTTAGCTCCAATTTTCTGGTTGCGGAAAATGCCGATCTGGAGGTGCAAACCCGGTTCGACCTGATAATTCCGAAAGGCGAGAGACCACTGCAATTGGAGTTGCAAAGCGCGTTCGAAAGTCGCGGCGATCTTAGCCACGTCCCGAACTACCTGCCGAGCGCGATCATGGACGAGGACGTGGTCGATTGGCTCGACCATGCGTTTGCCAGGGGGATGATCCGTAACGGCGGCCTGTTATTGTCGGGTGCGTTGAACGAATTTCCGTTCGAGGCAGGGCAGGGTAAGTTCGAGGTGGTGTTCGACGTGGAACACGCCACGCTCAATTATCATCCCGAATGGCCGCCGCTGGCGGGGCTCGCGGCGGGTGTGCGTTTTTTCGGCGACAGTCTGCGGGTCGATGTGCGCCATGCCGAAGCCGGGCAGGTCGAGGCGAAGCGTGCGGTTGTCGAGATCCCGGCGCTGAGCGATGCCGATTTTTTGTTGCTGGACGGGGTCATGAGCGGCGGGGTCGCCGACGGCTTGCGTTTTATGCAGCGAACACCGTTGCATGCGACCGTCGACGGCTTGTTGGCGACGGCGGAATTCGAGGGATCGACCGAAATCGATCTGGCGGTGAAAATTCCATTATCCGATGCGGTGACGGAAAAAGTGGACGGCGTGGTCCGGCTGAGGAATGCGGCGATGATCGTAGCCCCGGTCAAGTTGCAGATTAGCGATTTGACCGGCGACTTGAGTTTTACCGAAAACGGTGTGTTTTGCGAACGCATGAATGCCACGATGTTGGGTTTCCCAGCCCAAGCAAATATCGCGACTGAAGAGGGTTCAACCCGGATTACGATCGACGGGAAAAGCGATCTGAAGCAGATTCAAACTCAGTTCGATTTTCTCGCCAACGGATTTGCCCGCGGGGAGTTCGCCTACACCGCTCGGCTAGATCTACCCGTCGCCGAAGATCAGACGCCGGCGTTGCAGATCTACAGTAACTTATCCGGCGTTACGGTCGATCTGCCGGAGCCGCTGGCGAAGCCGGAACGGCAAGCCAAGAGCCTGCGGATCGGCATGAGTTTTCCGGCCGCCGGTCCGTTGCCGGTCACGGTCGCTTACGGCGACGCGCTGCAAATGGCGTTACGGATAGACCGCGAGAGCGAACAGCTCTCAGCGGGACATATTCTGTTCGGGTCGGGTACCGTTGGCGATAGCAAGCAAGCCGGCTTGAAACTGGAGATCAGACAAGACGATTTAGATCTGGCCGCCTGGTCGGGTCTTCTGGCCGGCGACGGCACCGGGCAATCGGCGCGCTTGCCGCAGCTTAACGAAGTGGCCGTGCGTATCGATCGCCTGCGCTGGAAGCAGCGATCGTTGGGCAAACTGGAGTTGGATGCCGAGTTGCTCGATCGCTATTGGCAGGGCAATCTGTCGAGTTTGCCGGCGCAAGGCGCGCTGCGTATTCCCGTCAAGCCCGGCGAGGGCGACAAAACCACCTTGCAGATGGCTTATCTGGATCTGAGCAAGCTTGGCCAGTTCGAACCGTTGACCGCATGGCTGAGCAGCGAACAGGTGCCGCTGATCGAAATCGTCAGCGAACGGCTGTTATGGCGAGGCGTCGACTTAGGTTATTTGGAATTGGCGACGGAGAGGCGGCCGCGCGGCGTGCATTTCAATAAGGTCCGCTTGTCCGGACGCGACAGCCGTATCGATCTGACCGCCGACTGGTTTAAGTCCGGCGACGCCGAAACGACGCAGGTAAAAGGGCGTCTGAACAGCGACGATTTCGGCAAGTTATTGGGAACCTTCGGATATAACGACGATCTGTGGGAGACCTCCGCCGCTATCGATTTTTCCGGCAATTGGCGCGGCGCCCCGTATCGGTTCTCGTTAGCCGACTTTGCCGGGGAACTGAAGCTGAAACTGGCCGAAGGCCGGATTTCCAGTATCGAGCCGGGGTTCGGGCGCTTGTTGGGGCTGATCGCGATGGAACAGTGGGTCAAGCGGTTTTCCCTGGATTTCAGCGATATTTATCAACAGGGGCTCGCATTCAATCTGATCACCGGTGATTTCGTCATCAGGGAAGGCAAGGCATACACCGACAATTTACTGCTCGACGCCATTCCGGCGCGGGTAAGAATTACCGGGGTTGCCGATTTACAGGAAAAAACCTTTGATCACGAAGTGTTGGTCGTGCCTAAAAGTTCAGATGCGGTGCCTATTGCTGGTACAATTGTCGGCGGCATAGCGTCGATGGTCACCCAGGCTCTGACCGATGATTATAAAGAGGGGTATTTTTTCGGATCGGAATATCGGGTGACCGGAACTTGGGATAACGCGGAAATTACCCCTCTGCACGACCGCGACGGCCTGTTGAAGAAAACCTGGAACGAGCTGACCGATTTTCCCTGGCTGAGATCGGTCGTCAAATAACGATTGACGCAAGCGCTTGAATTAAACAACCCTAACCGTAGAGATAGAGAGACCCATGACAATTTGTGCCGCGATACAAATGGCATCCAGCCCTTATATCAGTTCCAATCTGTTGCAGGCGGAGAAATTGATTGGCGAAGCGGCCAAAGCGGGCGCGAAATTGATCGCGTTGCCGGAAAATTTCGCCATCATGGGGGTAAACGAGTTCGACAAGGTCAAGGTTCGCGAACAAGACGGTGCGGGAGAAATCCAGGATTTTCTGTCGGCCACGGCCAAAAAATACGGTGTCTGGCTGGTGGGAGGAACGATACCTTTGGCGGCCACTGACGACAACAAGGTGCGGGCGGCGTGTTTGATCTATAACGACCGGGGGGAACGGGTCGGTCGCTACGACAAGATCCACCTGTTCGACGTCGCCGTCCCCGACACCGACGAAGTGTACCGGGAGTCCGATTCGATCGAACCGGGGGAAACCCCGCTGGTGATCGACACCCCGTTCGGCAAGTTGGGCATGGCGGTGTGTTACGATTTGCGGTTTCCCGAATTTTTCCGCTCGATGGCGAAACAGGGCCTAGACATCCTGGTGGTTCCGGCCGCCTTTACCGCGGAAACCGGTGCCGCGCACTGGGAAGTGCTGCTTCGGGCCAGGGCGATCGAAAACTTGTGTTATGTTATCGCTCCGAATCAGGGGGGATTTCATCTTAACGGCCGCAAAACATTCGGCCATAGCATGATCATCGACCCCTGGGGGGTTTTACTGGATTGTTATAAAACCGGCAGCGGTTTCGTCAGTGCCGATATCGACCTGGAACGTTTGGAAAGAACGCGCAAATCATTCCCAGTCCTGGAGCACCGACGGTTTTTCTGCGCTTGATTATGGTTTACAAAGTAGTCCTGCTGGCAATGGCAATGTCGATGTTGCCGGCGTGCACCGAAGGCAAGAAGTACCTCGACACCACCGAGCTCGAGACGCCGCCCCGGCTGGCGATTGCCGAACACGCGCCGGCGCCGGGCGAGAGCCCGGAAACGGTAACGAAAAGTCTCGCCGACAGCGTATTTATCGACGATTCGGAACACCCGACGTTGCTGAAAATCAAAAAGTTGTTCGATCGGTCGTGGGATTTGGTCGGGCAAGCCTTGGAGCGTAGAAAAATAGAGATTACCGACAAAAACCGCGAACAAGGTGTTTATTACGTCAAATACGATCCGAGCGCCGATTCCGGCAGTCGTTTGTTCGGTAACGTCAAGATCTTTATTTTCGAGCAAGAATACGCGGAAGCGGGCTATAAACTCACCGTCGCCTGGCACGAAACGGCCACCGAAGTGCGGGCGGAAATGGTCAACCCGGACCAGGCAGCGGTCGACGAAGACGGAGAAGAACTGGGAGACGGTTCGGAGAAGCTGATCAAGGCCTTATACGACACGATCAGAGACGATCTGAACGATTAATCATTCGTCAATTTCCTATCAACCAAACGGCAAGAACAACGCAATGGCATTATTAACGCAGGTGACTCAATCGATTCTGGCGCCGCACGGCATGCAGACAGGCGATATCGACCAGGTGATGGCGAAACTGCTTAGCGCGCCGGTGGATGCGGCGGACATTTACTTTCAATCCAGTCATTTCGAGTCCTGGGTGTTGGAAGGCGGCATCATCAAGGAGGGCAGCCATAATATCGACCACGGCGCCGGCGTTAGGGTGGTGGCGGGCGACAAAACCGGTTTCGCCTACAGCGATAAGATCGAATTGCCGATATTGCTGGAGGCGGCGAGCAACGTCAAAGCCATCGTCCGGCAGGGTCAAAACAAACGGACGCAGATTGCTTCATCCGGCGATTGGCCGCAATTGTATCCAACGCTGAATCCGTTGAACTCGTTGCCGGATAGGGAAAAAATCGATTTACTGCGCAAAGTCGACGAGCAAACCCGCCGTCTCGATCCGCGCATCGAGGAAGTCATCGTCAGCCTGGCCGGCGTCTACGATCACGTGCTGATCGCCAATCAGGACGGTTCGCTGGCGGCCGATATTCGGCCATTGGTGAGGATGAACGTCAGCGTCATCATGGCGGAAAACGGCCGTCGCGAACGCGGCAGCATGGGGGGCGGCGCGCGCTCCGATTATCGTTTTTTTCTCGATCAGGACCTCGCCCTGGCGTATGGCCGGGAAGCGGTCAGGCAAGCCCAAGTCAATTTGGAAGCCGGCGAGGCGCCGGCGGGCAACATGACGGTAGTGCTGGGGCCGGGCTGGCCGGGCATTTTGTTGCACGAGGCCATTGGTCACGGCTTGGAAGGGGATTTCAACCGCAAGGGAACTTCCGCTTTCTCCGGCAAAGTGGGGCAGCGGGTAGCCTCGGAGTTATGTACCGTGGTCGATGACGGCACGCTGCAGGGACGCCGCGGGTCTTTGAGCATCGACGACGAGGGCACGCCGGGCCGAAATACCGTGCTGATCGAAAAGGGGATACTGAAAGGTTATATGCAGGATAAGTTGAACGCCCGCCTGATGGGGGTCGAACCTACCGGTAACGGGCGGCGCGAATCCTACGCCTATTTGCCGATGCCGCGCATGACCAATACCTATATGTTGCCCGGCCCGCACGATCCGGCGGAAATCGTCGCGTCGGTAAAAAAAGGCCTGTTCGCGAAAAATTTCGGTGGCGGGCAGGTGGATATTACGTCCGGCAAATTCGTCTTTTCCGCCAGCGAGGCCTATTTGATCGAAGACGGCAGGATTACCCGGCCGGTCAAAGGTGCGACGTTGATAGGCAACGGACCCGACGTGCTGACCCGGGTTTCGATGGTCGGCAACGATCTGGAGTTGGACAGCGGCGTCGGCACTTGCGGCAAGGACGGCCAGAGCGTTCCGGTCGGCGTCGGTCAGCCAACCTTGAAGATCGACGGGCTCACCGTCGGCGGAACCAGCGTTTAACGGTAATAGGCTTAACATGCGAGATAACGAGGAAGAAATCAAGCGCTTAAAGAGTGTCGTCCGCGAGTTGCTGGACGAGGCCGAACGGCAGGGCGCCACCGGCGCCGAGGCCGGCCTGAGCGTCGATAACGGCTTGTCGGTGACCGCGCGTTTGGGCGAAGTGGAGACGATCGAATATCATTGCGACCAAGGTCTCGCGGTGACGGTTTATTTCGGCCGG
>JBNLFT010000046.1:0-17308 GCA_050305675.1 Methylococcaceae bacterium | reverse complement strand
AAACGTCTCCGTTCGGAGTGGCGATTTCGAATTTATAAAAATCCCCTTCCGCAACGCCGGGGACGAATAATTCCCATAAGCCGAGCCGGCTGACTCGCTGCATCGGATGATAGCGTCCGTCCCACCGGTTGAAACTGCCGACCACCGACACCCGGCGGGCGTTGGGCGCCCAGACGCCGAAATGAACGCCGGAGACGCTATGGTGCGTCTGTAGGTGGGCGCCGCAGCGTTCGTAGAGACGGCAATGTCTGCCGGAGGAAAATTGGATTTCTTCGTCGGTGGCAAGATCGGCAATTGGAAAGCCGTAGGGATCTCGGAGCACCGACCGATGGTTGTTTGTGTCGACGACCCGCAACACGTAATCCATTGTTTCGCTGTCGTCTGGCATGATCATTCGGGCGGAAAAAAGGCCGTTCGGATGAATCTTATCCATCTCGACAATCTTTTTCAGCGGTCGTTTGACGAATGCGGTTACCGCCAGCGCATGCGGGATGAAAGCGTGAATCACGAATACATCGCGGTCTTTTTCGATGCGCCGGGGTCCAAGTATGTCGAGAGGCCTGTCATGGCGCAATTCGACGATTTTTTTCAGGTCATCGTTCATGGAGCGCTTTCCTGTAAGCTCGCCGAAGCCGACTACAGGCGGCAACAGCGGTTGACTTGACTGACGCACAAACGGCCGGCAATGCGGCAGTTTTATTCCGGTACTCCCGATCGTCAGCAGCCCCAATCTCCGAATCACCCGAGCGGAACCGAGGGTTCGATTCAATAGGTCGGGAGCGGCGGATAAAACACTGTATTGCGAACCGTTTTTTTACCGGAACTGCCGAACAGCGATTCTACCCGATTTTGTCGATGGTTCTGAGCGCGCGATGTCGTTTATTGATTAACCGAAAAGAAAATCTCTGTTAACGGCAACGTAACAAAGCGATTTCATCTTCGATGAAATTTTCGACTCCTTGGCCGCCTCGCAACGCCGCTGTAAAAGTCGGTTGCCTGACGCTATAATAAAAAAAATTTTCAACCTAACGAACAGCGAAAATGGACATTAAAGCATACATGGCCCGGCTCGGACAGCAGGCCAGAAAAGCCGGGAGAGAACTGGGCCGAGCGGACACCGGCCGCAAGAACTTGGCACTGATCAAGATCGCCGAGGCGATTTCGGCGAACCGGGACCGTTTGGTAACGGAAAATGCCAAGGATCTGGCAGCCGGCCGGGAAAACGGTCTTGAGGCGGCGCTGCTGGACAGGCTCGAGTTGAAACCGTCTACGATCGAGTCGATGATCGAGGGCTTGAAACAGGTTGCCGCCTTGCCCGATCCGGTGGGCAGCATTTCGGAACTGAATTACCGGCCGAGCGGTATTCAGGTTGGGCAGATGCGGGTGCCGTTGGGCGTCATCGGCATCATCTACGAATCGCGCCCCAACGTTACGGTCGATGCGGCTGCCTTGTGTCTGAAATCGGGCAACGCGTGCATCTTGCGCGGCGGATCGGAAGCGATACACTCCAATCGGGCGATCGCTTCCTGTATTGCCGAAGGTCTGGCGGCGGCCGGATTGCCAGCGGAGGCGGTGCAAGTGGTCGAGACTACCGATCGTGCCGCGGTTGGCGAGTTGATCACGCTGGACCGCTATGTCGACGTCATCGTGCCGCGTGGAGGCAAAAGCCTGATCGAACGCATCAGCAAGGATTCGACGATCGCCGTAATCAAACATCTGGACGGCATTTGCCATGTCTACATCGACGGTCGGGCGGACCCTGCCAAGGCGATCAAGATCGCGGTCAATGCCAAAACCCATCGCTACGGCGTTTGTAATGCGATGGAGACCTTGTTGGTCGCGGAATCGATTTCGACCACGGTACTGCCCCAGTTGGCCGAGCAGCTTTTGGCCAAGGGCGTGGAACTGCGCGGTTGCCTGAAAACCTGTTCGTTGATTCCGGAGTGCTCACGAGCGACCGAGGAGGACTGGCAAACCGAGTACTTGGCGCCGATTTTGTCGATCAAGATCGTCGAGGGTATCGACGAAGCGATAGAGCACATCAATCATTACAGCTCGGGACATACGGAGTCGATCGTGACCGAGGACTACACGCTGGCTCGGCGATTCTTAAGGGAAGTCGACTCGAGTTCGGTCATGGTCAACGCATCGACCCGTTTTGCCGACGGCTTCGAATACGGGCTCGGTGCCGAGATCGGTATCAGCACCGACAAGTTGCATGCGCGCGGACCGGTTGGATTGAACGGACTTACGACATTGAAGTACATTGTCTTGGGTGACGGCCAAATCAGGGAATAATGATCGGCGTATACGGCGGCACGTTCAATCCGGTACATTTCGGGCATTTACGAACGGCGCTCGAAGTCAAGGAAACGTTGGGGTTGGACGAACTGCGGATGATACCCTGCCGCTTGCCACCCCATCGCGATAGCCCCGAGGTGCCGGCCGAAATGCGATGGCAAATGCTGTGTCTGGCGCTTGCCGGCGTTCCTGGTTTGATAGCAGACCGCAGGGAATTGGACCGCGAGGGACCATCATACATGGTCGACACCTTGTCCTCGTTGCAGGACGAGTTTCCAGAGCGTCCGCTTTTGCTGTTCATCGGCACCGACGCCTTCGCCGGCCTGGCGACATGGCATTGCTGGCGCCAGCTGTTCGATTATGCCCACGTCGTCGTCATGACTCGCCCAGGTTATCGATGCGGCTTACTCGACGATTTTCTGTCGCAGCGGCTGGCCGAACAAACCCGCACTTTGCGCGAAAATTTTGCCGGCCGGCTATTTTTTCAGCCCGTCACCCGCCTTGAAATATCGGCAACCGCGATCAGAACTCTGATCGCAGGCGGCCGCGATCCCCGGTTTTTAATGCCGGATTCCGTCATCGCTTATATCAGACAACATCATCTTTACCGAAATAAACCACAGGAAATTGAATGCAAGCAGAAGAATTAGTCAAAGTCATCGAACAAGTCGTTGATGAACGTAAGGGACAGAACATTACCGTGTTGGACGTTCGCGGCAAGACGACGATAACCGATTATATGGTTTTGGTGACGGGTACCTCCGAACGCCACGCCAGATCGTTGTGTCAATATGTGGCCGAGAAGGTCAAGCTACTCGGTGTCGCCCATACGGGCTTCGAAGGGCAGGAAGGTTCGGACTGGGTACTGCTGGATCTCGGCGATGTTATTTTGCATGTAATGACGGCGCAGGCGAGAGAATTTTATCAACTGGAAAAATTATGGTCAGTGGACAGAAAGGAAGAAGTTGCCCATTGATTCGGCGCCGGCGCTCAAGAAATCGGCGGAGCGGCCGATTGATCGGTTAGGCGGGTTACGGACGGGAGAGTCTCGATGAACAGGTTATTTTGCAGGCTGATCTTATCAATGCTGACGGTGTTTTTGTGCGCTTGCAGCACAATGCAGCCCAAGCAAGGCGACGAAGAGTTCTCTTATCTTTCAAAAAGCCTAAGCGCTTCCGGTAGCGGCGCCATGCCGGCGGATGGCTCGTTGACCCGGGCGCAGTCGCGCTTGGCGGCGGAACAGGTCGCCAAAATGAACGCCTATAGGGCATTGGCCTCCGCCTTGTACCGGGAAGGATTGGCGGACGGGTCGACAGTCGGCGGGCAGGTCGTCCGCGACGAGGCCTATCGTATCTATGTCGATACTTTCCTGCGCGAAGCCAAGGTCGATGCCATGCAGGCATACGGCAATACGATGCAGGCAAGGTTGACATTGCACGTAACTGATCGCTTTTACCGCTGCATGTCGGGCCGTGTCGATGTCGTTCGGCAATGTTTGCAGCAAGACAACAAGTTGCCTTACACCCGATTAGGTTACGCCAGCGCAGAGCGGAAAACGGTTAGTTTCGGCTGCGTAACTGCCGACTGCAACGGCATGTTACACGTTGCGGGTTTTAGCGGCGGCAAAAATGCATTCGACCGCGGCTTGTTGAGTGCCGGACTGTACGATAGCGAATGGGCGGTCAACACGGCGGGCAGGTTGCTGGTCAATTTTATTCTGCTTAACAGTATCCCGGAATTATAAACGGGTTATTCGATGAAAATCTCATGGATTGCATTTTCGATTTGTTGTTTCATAGCGCAGGGCTGCGCCACGAAGGGGCTCGAAACGTCCGCTTCGGCCTCGGCGCAATCAAATACGAGTTCTGACGTCTTTTCCGCTGAAGGAGAGGCCGCCATTATCGATGGCGGCGTGTTGCAGGCGCGCAGTCAGGCTATTCAAGCGGCCATCGGCGATGTCGCCGCCCGCTCCGGAACACACGACGGGGCGCACAATCAACTAGGAAATATCAAGGTGGTCGACGAATGGCAGGACGGAAACGACTACCATGTGCAGATCCTGGCCGTGTTGTCGGAATCCGACTATTGCCAAGCGCCTTATCGAAAAAGGATTCTCGCCACGGCGTTTCCTATCGTCACCTCCGGCCAAATAAGCGGCAACGAATCGCAGGATCTCTACGGAGGGATTCCGCGCGAAATCACTAACCTGCTGATGCAATCGGGAGATTTTATCGGCCGCAACAAGACCGATACCGCTTTGTACTCGAGACCTGAACTGGCTCCGGAAACTCAGCAGGCGGACGATTATTTCGGTTCCAGCATCGTAAATATCGCCAGGGAAGCCGGCGCTCAGTTCGTTTTGTCGGGCGTGATCAGGGATTTCGAGGTGGAGTCGACCGAATATGTCAGGGGCGCCGGCGTGCTGGCGCAGCTCAAATCCGCATTCCGCGATGTAGTCGCGCGTAGAGGGATTACCCTCGACGTCTATGTTCACGACGGATTGAGCGGCGCGTTACTGTTTCAACACCGTTACTCAGACTCGATCCTCGGCGATGTCTGGATACCCAGCGGATATTCGGTGGGTAGCGAACGCTTCAATGCGACCCCCGCAGGCAACGCGATAAACGCCATCATCGAAATGGCCGCCAAAGACATAAGGCGGTTGTTCGGTTGCTATCCGTTTGCCGCCCGGGTGGCCAAGGTGGCCGACGACAGCATCGTTATTGCCGCCGGCAGCCAGGATAAGGTGCAGCGCGGCGACAGCTTCGTGGTTTACAGTTCGAATACTGCAACTTACGGATTGGGTGCCATGGGTACCAACAAGGCGCCGATCGGGCTGGTTAGAATCGAAAGGGTCGAGGGCGCTTTTTCCATCGGCAGGATGGAAACTCCCTTGTCGATTCGTAAGATCCGGGTGGGAGACTGGGTCAAGAGCTGGTGATTTAAGCGCTTGAATATGGAAACCACAACACAGCGATTGGTCTTGGTCCATGGCATATTCAATACCGGCTATGTGTTCGTTGCCATGCGTAAACGTCTGGAAGCCGCTGGAATAGAATGTTTCGCGCCGACTCTCAGACCACAGGATGAGCATCACGGTATCGACGATTTGGCGCGGAAATTAAAAGACGAAATCGATAGCCGTTACGGTGAATACAGCCCCGTACATTTATTGGGTTTCAGCATGGGAGGCATAGTGGCCCGCTATTACGTGCAGAAACTGAACGGCCATCGCCGGGTCAAGCAGCTTTTCACCGTTTCTGCCCCGCATCATGGCAGTTATCTGGCGTATTGTTATCCGGGCAAGGGGACGAGAGATTTGCGTCCAAACAGCGAGCTGTTGAGAGCACTCGAAGCCGATTCCAGGAAATACCTGCCGGCGCGCGTTTATTCATTTTGGACGCCGTTCGATCTGATGATTGTCCCGCCGTCTAGCTCGGTCTGGAACGCCGCCGAAAACAAACGATTCCATTCCCCGTTGCATATCTTGATGCTGTTTAATCGATCGCTGACCGACTACATCGGTGGACGCATTGTAGCGAACTAAACAGGCGATGAACTCCGGCCTAAACCGGAGTTTTGAACGGCAAATCAGATCAAATCGCTTGTTTGATTCTTGCCAACGCGTTGGACAGGTTTTCCATGCTGGTGGCGATGGAGATACGGATATGCCCGGGGCACCCAAAGGCGGTGCCTGGCACTAAGGCGACACCGGCTTTTTCGATCAAGTACTCGGCAAAATCTAGATCGTTTTCGATGCCGTCCAGTCGCTTGATCACGCCGTCCACATTGGGAAACACGTAGAACGTGCCGTCGGTTTTTAAACAATCGACGCCGTCCATCCGGTTTAACTCGTCGACAACGAAATCATGGCGTTTCTTGAACTCTACCATCATGGTGTCGATACAGCTCTGATCGCCGCGCAGCGCTTCTTCCGCGGCGACCTGTGATATCGAGGTCGGGTTGGAAGTGCTTTGCGATTGGATTTTACGCATCGCTCCGATCAGTTCGGCCGGCCCCGCCGCATAACCGATGCGCCAACCGGTCATCGAATACGCTTTGGAGACCCCGTTCAAAACCATTGTGCGACCGTACAGATCCGGACAGGCGTTGAGGATGTTCACGAAACTGGCTTTTTGCCAAAGAATATGCTCGTACATGTCATCGGTGGCAACGACGATGTCAGGATAATCGCGCAATACCTCGCCCAGCGCCTTCAATTCGTCCAACGTATAAGCTACGCCGGTGGGGTTGGATGGGCTGTTGATGACCAACAATCGGGTCTTGTCGCTGATCGCGTCGCGTAGCTGTTGGGCAGACATTTTGAAATTTTGCGCCTGCGTGGTTTCGACGATGACCGGGATGCCGTCGGCGAGCAGAACCATGTCCGGGTAGGATACCCAGTAAGGTGCCGGTATGATGACCTCGTCGCCCGGATTCAACAACGCCTGTGCAAGGTTGTAAAAGCTTTGTTTGCCGCCGCAGGAAACCAGGATTTGATTGAGCAGGTAGTCGAGGCCGTTATCGTGCTTGAATTTGTCGATAATCGCTTGTTTCAGACTGGGGATGCCGTCAACCGCCGTGTATTTGGTAAATCCGTTATCCAGCGCCTTGACCGCCGCGGCTTTGATGTGGGCCGGTGTATCGAAATCCGGCTCGCCGGCACCCAGACCGATGATATCCTTTCCGGCGGCGCGCATTTCCGCTGCTCTGGCGGTAATCGCAAGGGTCGGGGAAGGCTTGACGGCTTTAACTCTGTCTGAAAGTTGAATGCTCATGTTTCCTCAGTCGAAATCAATATCGAAATAACCCGCTATTATACTCCATGTATAATATTCAGCTAGAGTTCCAGTATTAAACACTAAGTTACGTGAAAAAAGCATTCAGAATTCAGAGCCGTTACCAGCCGGCCGGTGATCAGCCGGAGGCGATCAAGCGACTGGTCGAGGGTATCGACGATGGAGAGGTGCACCAGACCTTGCTGGGCGTCACCGGTTCCGGAAAAACCTTCACGATGGCCAACGTTATTAAGGAAACCCAGCGGCCGGCGATGATTCTGGCGCCGAACAAGACCTTGGCCGCTCAATTGTACGGGGAAATGAAAGAGTTTTTTCCGGACAACAGCGTGGAATACTTCGTTTCCTATTACGATTATTACCAGCCGGAAGCCTATGTGCCGGCCTCGGACACATTCATCGACAAGGATGCCTCGTTGAACGAACACATCGAACAAATGCGGCTGTCAGCGACCAAGGCCCTGATCGAACGCCGGGATACGGTGGTGGTTGCAACGGTATCGGCGATCTACGGATTGGGCGAACCGGAGTCCTACTTCAAGATGGTGCTGCACCTGGTACGCGGCGACATGATTTCCCAGCGCGACATCGTCCGCCGGCTGGCGGAAATGCAATATACCCGGAACGAGACCGAGTTGCGCCGGGCAACCTACCGGGTTCGGGGTGACGTCATCGACGTGTTTCCGGCGGAATCGGAGGAACACGCACTGCGTATCGAGTTGTTCGACGACGAGATCGAAAGGCTGTCGATGTTCGATCCGCTGACCGGCGAGATCGTGCAGCGGGTTGCCAGGTTTACCATTTATCCGAAAAATCATTACGTCACACCCCGGGAAACGCTGTTGAACGCGGTCGAAGCGATTAAGATCGAGTTGACCGAGCGGTTGGCGCAACTGCGTTCGTTGAACAAGCTGGTCGAGGCGCAGCGTTTGGAACAGCGAACGTTGTTTGATCTCGAGATGATGATGGAAGTCGGGTATTGTTCCGGCATCGAGAATTATTCACGCTACCTGTCCGGAAGGGCGGAAGGAGAATCGCCGCCGACCATGTTCGATTACCTGCCGCCGGACGCGTTGGTCATCGTCGACGAAAGCCATGTCACCGTCCCGCAGATCGGGGCAATGTACAAAGGCGACCGTTCACGCAAGGAAACGCTGGTGGAATACGGATTCAGGCTGCCGTCGGCACTGGACAACCGTCCGCTGAGGTTCGAAGAGTTCGAGCGCTTGGCGGGCCAACGAATATACGTCTCGGCAACGCCCGGACCGTACGAGAAAGAACATTCCGGGGTTTTCGTCGAGCAGGTCGTCAGACCGACCGGCCTGTTGGATCCGCTCGTCGAAGTGCGGCCGGCCAGTACGCAAGTCGACGATTTGTTGTCGGAAATCAACAAACGTGCGGACAGGAGCGAACGAGTGTTGGTGACGACACTGACCAAACGGATGTCGGAGGACTTGACCGATTACCTGATGGAGCACGATGTCCGGGTTCGCTATCTGCACTCCGATATCGATACGGTGGAGCGGGTGGAAATTATTCGCGATCTGCGCCTTGGGCAATTCGACGTGTTGGTGGGTATCAATTTACTGAGGGAGGGATTGGATATCCCCGAAGTTTCTTTGGTGGCAATCCTGGATGCGGACAAAGAAGGGTTTTTACGATCCCATGTGTCGTTGATTCAAACCATTGGCCGGGCAGCCCGCAACGTCAACGGCACGGCGATCCTATATGGTGACACGGTGACGCGTTCCATGCAACAGGCTATCGATGAAACTCAGCGGCGTCGAGAAAAACAGGAAATCTTTAACCGTAAACACAATATCCAGCCGAAGACCATCTACAAATCGGTGACGGACATCTTGGAATTAGCAATTCCCGGCTCCGGCGGTGCGTTGGCTCACGTAAAGACCAAGGTTGCCGAGTCGACTGCTGACTATCAGGCGTTGAGTCCTAAGCAGGCGGCAAAGAAACTGAAACAACTGGAGGACCGGATGTACCAGCATGCACGGAATCTTGAATTCGAAGAAGCTGCCAGGATCAGAGACGAAATAAAGTTACTGCAGGCCGAGGTGGTGGTTTGATATCTGCGTCTTACCAGATCAACATTCCGAATAGACGGTTTTCGTCGTTTTCGTCATCCAGTGTATCGAGAAGAAAAGAAGCCATCGTATTCGATTCCACGGCGATCGAGGGTTTATCGAAATTAGTCGGCCCTTCAGCAGAAAACTGTTGATCTTTCCACTGCTGGAAATCGATCAGGTTGTTTATTTTTTTTGTCATTTTCTTACCCGAATACAGATTTGAAAACAGGCTATCAGTATCAGACTGAATATTGCTTGAATGGTTAGACATTATGACCAACTCTTTTTACTGGCGCTGTAAACTAGTTCGTTTTCAAGTTCACTAAAATGTAATATGATAATAAGATTTTTTTCTACCTTATAGTTCGGTTGTTGTCCGGCGGGAATTAACAGATGCGATGTCCATTTTGCGGGGCACAGGATACACGGGTGGTCGATTCCCGCTTGGCCAGCGAAGGCGATCAGGTCAGGCGGCGAAGGGAATGCACGGCCTGCAAGGAGCGTTTTACGACTTACGAAGCGGCGGAATTGTCTTTGCCTCGGATTATCAAACGCAACGGGGTCAGAGAAGCGTTCGACGAGGGTAAGCTCAGGGCCGGGATGCAGCGCGCTCTTGAAAAACGACCGGTGGATAGCGACGAAATCGAAGCCGCGGTCAACCGCATCAAGAAGGCGATGACGGCCAGCGGCGAGCGGGATTTCAAAGCGCAGGAACTCGGTGAATTAGTGATGAAGGAACTGAGCGCCCTTGATCATGTCGCCTTTATCCGCTTTGCTTCCGTTTATCGCAGTTTCGAGGATGTCAGCGAATTTACCGACATGATCGAAAAGCTTAAGAACAAATGAGCTTGCTGCAAGATTCGAGATACATGGCGAGAGCGATCGAGCTGGCCAGAAACGGATTGTTCACGACCGATCCGAATCCGCGGGTTGGTTGCGTTTTGGTTAAACACGAACGCGTGATTGCCGAAGGTTGGCATCGCCGTGCCGGCGGCGCGCATGCCGAAATCGATGCGCTGACCAAGACCGACGATACCGCAGGCGCGACCGCCTATGTCACTCTGGAACCGTGCAGTCACCACGGAAGAACGGGTCCATGCAGCGACGCGTTGATCGAATCCGGCGTGGCCCGAGTCGTCGTGGCGATGCAGGATCCTAATCCGTTGGTCAGCGGTAACGGCATCAGAAAGTTACGGGAAGCCGGAATCGAGGTCGACTGCGGCGTGCTGCAAAAGGATGCTGAGCAATTGAATCTTGGCTTTATCAAGCGTATGGTCAGCGGTTTTCCCTACGTTCGCAGTAAGCTGGCGATGAGCCTGGATGGTCGCACCGCGATGGCATCCGGAGAGAGCAAATGGATCACGTCGCCGCAGGCGCGCCTGGACGTGCAACGCTATCGAGCGGAAAGCAGCGCGATCGTTACTGGAATTCAGACAGTCCTGGCCGACGACCCTTTATTGAACGTCAGATTGGGGCAGGATCTGAAACAACCGGTTCGGGTTGTCCTGGATTCGACGTTGCAGATGCCGTTGTCTGCCAGGATGCTCGACGAACCGAATAATGTCTGGATAATTACCTGCAGCCTACAGGAGGCGAAAATTGATCGTTTACGGCAGGCCGGAGCGACTGTTTTTCAGGTCGAGAGTCAGCAAGGGCGCGTCGATTTGCAGCAAGCGTTTGCGTTGCTGGGAGACAAACACATTAACACGGTCTGGATTGAAGCCGGGGCGACCTTGAACGGCGCCTTGATGGACACCGATTTGGTAGACGAATGGCTGGTCTATATGGCACCCTGCATTTTGGGCGACCAAGCGCGCGCCTTGCTGAAGATGCCGCTGTTGCACACGATGGCGGACAGAATAGACTTGCGGCTGAATTCGGTCAGGCAGGTCGGACCGGATTTACGCCTGGCTTTCACCGTTCAGCGATAACACGAATATGTTTACTGGAATCATACTTGCCATTGGAAAAATCTCGGCCATACAGCCACGGGGCGGCGATTGCCGTCTTAAGATCGACACCGGAAAACTGCCCATGGCGGATGCCGCGCTCGGCGACAGTATTGCCGTCAACGGGGTGTGTTTGACCGCCGTCGAACTCGGCCCCCGGTATTTTTGCGCCGACGTATCGAACGAAACGCTGTCACGCACGACACTACGCACGGCGACGACCGGTACCCCGGTTAATTTGGAACTGGCGCTGACTCCCACTACACGTTTGGGAGGGCATATCGTCAGCGGCCACGTCGACGGCCTCGGTAAAGTCATCGACAAGCGGAGCGACGGCCGCTCCATTCGCTTCCGCTTCAAGGCGCCGGACAATCTGGCAAAATACATCGCCGAAAAAGGCTCGATCTGCATTAACGGGATCAGCCTGACTGTCAACGAGGTCGACGGGGCGGTTTTTAGTGTCAACATTGTTCCGCATACGCTGCAGGAAACGACGTTGGGCACCACCCAAATGGGCGACGAGGTCAATCTGGAGGTGGATTTGTTGGCCCGTTACATGGAAAGGCTGATGAAAGGCGAGGCGGCGGCGCGCTGCCAAGGCGGCGTCAGTGAAGAATTATTGCAGAATAGCGGTTTTTTGACGAAATGAATACGATCGAAGAGATCATTGAGGATTTACGGCAGGGTAAAATGGTCATTATCATGGACGATGAGGACCGGGAAAACGAAGGCGATTTGTTGATGGCTGCTTCCTTCACGCGGCCGGAAGACGTCAATTTCATGGCACGTTACGGCCGCGGTTTAATTTGCTTAACGCTGACCCGTGAGCGCTGTCAACAACTTCGACTGCCGTTGATGGTCAACGACAACAAAACGGCGCATTCGACCAACTTCACCGTCTCCATCGAGGCGGCACAAGGGGTGACCACCGGCATTTCCGCAGCCGATCGGGCGTTGACGATCCAAGCCGCGGTTGCGGAAAACGCCCAGCCGGAGGATGTGGTGCAGCCGGGACATATTTTTCCGTTGATGGCGCAGCCAGGCGGGGTATTGAACCGGGCCGGGCATACCGAAGCGGGCTGCGACCTGGCGCGACTGGCCGGTGTCGAGCCCTCATCGGTAATTGTCGAGATCCTCAACGAAGACGGCAGCATGGCGCGGCGCCCCGATTTGGAAATCTTCGCCAAGCAACATAACCTCAAAATCGGCACGATCTCGGATTTGATCCACTATCGTATCCAACACGAAAATACGCTGGAGCGGATCAGCCAGTGCCGCTACCCGACCGAGTTCGGCGATTTTCGGCTATACGCCTACCAGGACAGAAACGATAACAATGTCCATTTGGCGCTGGTGATGGGAGACGTGGCCGGCGACGAACCGGTGCTGGTCAGGGTGCATGCGCGTAACTTAATGGACGACGCCTTCTTTTCCAAACGGACCGATTGCGGCATGCCGGTGCGCGAAGCGTTGAAGCGGATCGCGGAAGCGCGGCGCGGCGTGCTGGTGCTCATCAGGCAAAACGAGAATAACAAGGCGCTGGTCGAGCTGATTCATAAGTACCAAATGGAAGACAATGGCATCTCAACCGATGCCACGGCTACCGACGCTGACTGGCGGACAACCGGCACCGGTTCGAGAATTCTTGCCGATTTGGGCGTGCGCCGTTTAAAAGTCATGGGTGTGCATAAAAAATATGTGGGGCTGTCCGGCTTCGATCTGGAAGTGGTCGAACATACCGAATCGTAGCGCGAGATTGTTGGCGTCGCCACCTGTCTCGTCAGCCGAAACCAAGTAGAATCTTTAACAGTACAGAGAAAAAAATGTCGACAGTGAATTTAATCGAAGGCAATTTGTCTGCGCAAGGCGGAAAATTTTGTATCGTCGCTTCCCGCTTTAATAGCTTTATCGTTGAACAATTGGAAGGCGGTGCGATCGACGCCTTGCTCAGGCATGGAGCGGACAGAACGAACATCGATCTGGTCAAGGCACCCGGCGCGTTCGAATTGCCAATGGTCGTGCAGCGTATCGCGGCGGCCCGAAAGTACGACGCGATTATAGCCCTGGGCGCAGTGATCCGCGGCGGGACGCCGCATTTCGAATATGTGGCCGGCGAATGCGTCAAGGGCTTGGCTTCGGTATCTTTAAAATACGACGTACCGGTTAGTTTCGGCGTGTTGACGGTGGATACCATCGAACAAGCGATCGAAAGAGCCGGCACAAAAGCGGGAAACAAAGGCGCCGAAGCCGCGTTGTCGGCCGTGGAAATGGTCAGTTTGTTCAATGCGATGGCCGCTGAATGAGTCAGGCCAAAACAAATGCCCGAAAGTGTGCGGTCCAGGCCTTGTACCAATGGCAGATGACGGGCGAAAGCTTGACCCGCATCGAGAGCTATTTTTTGGAAGACGAGTTGTTGAAGGGGGCGCAGAAAAGTTATTTTTACGACATTTTTCACGGCGTCCCTAAGCAGCTCGCTATCATCGATGCGGCCTTAGCCGAATTTGTCGATCGGCCGGTCGAAAAAATCGACCCCGTGGAAAGAGCGATTCTTCGGATCGGCGTGTACGAATTGATCAATCGTTTGGAAATTCCCTATCGCGTGATCATTAACGAAGGGGTTAATTTGGCCAAATGTTACGGCGCGGAAGGTAGCCATAAATACATTAACGGCATTCTGGATAAAGTCAGCCAAAAGCAACGCGCCGTCGAAATCAATGCTAAAAAGAACGCGGACAATACGTAGTGTCGCTTTCGGAATTTGGCATCATCGAACGCTATTTTTCTGCCGGTGCCTTGGTGAATCCGATAAACAAACTGGGCATAGGCGATGATTGCGCGCTATTGCAGGTTCCCGAGAACTATCGGTTGGCCGTCACCACCGACACCATGGTCGAAGGGGTTCACTTTTTTGCCGGTGCCGATCCGTATCAGCTCGGCCATAAATTATTAGCGGTTAATCTGAGTGATCTGGCTGCAATGGGGGCCGAGCCGGTTGCTGTAACGTTGGCTTTGACTCTGCCACGAGCGGACGAAAGCTGGCTCCGAGCCTTTTCCGCAGGATTTTTGCAACTGGCCGAGCGCTATTCGATCGATTTGATCGGTGGCGATACAACCTCCGGACCGTTGACGTTGACGGTGCAGGCAATGGGCATCGTTCCGCAGAATGTCGATATGCGTCGATCGGGTGCCAAGGTGGGCGATTTGGTCTATATGACCGGCAATCTGGGCGATGCCGGTCTGGGTTTGAAAATCAGGCAGGGCCATTGGTGCAAGGATTCCGAACTGGCCCTGCGTCGCTTCGATACGCCCGAACCCAGGGTCGTCGAAGGGCAAGCGATTAGGGCTATCGCTCATGCCTGCATTGATTTGTCGGACGGTTTGGCGTCCGATTTAGGGCATATTTTGACGCAGAGTGGGGTCGGCGCCCAATTATCCTGGGATGCGATTCCGCTTTCCGAACCGGTTCGGCGTTATATCGAGGCAACCGGCGACTGGAAGATGCCTTTGGCGGCCGGAGACGATTATGAACTATGTTTCACGGTGGCGCCCGAGGCTAGCGCCGAGATCGCGATTCAGGCCTCCTGCATAGGCGTGATTGAGCGCGAAAGTGGTTTGCGGCTACAACGAGAAGGGAGCATGACTTCCCTGGCAAAAATGGGTTATGAACATTTTTCTGAAACAGCATTACGGCAATAGCCGCTTGTCGCCAACCCAAATCATGACCGATTGGAAGCTGTTTCTGGCTTTCGGTTTCGGTTCCGGCTTGTCCAAGTATATGCCAGGTACGATGGGAACGGTGGCGGCGGTTCCGCTATACTTGCTGATTTGCGAAGGCGGAATCTGGCTGTACAGCATATTGACCCTAGTTGCAGTGATCGGCGGAATCGGTATCTGCAGTAATGCGGCCGAGAAACTCGAGGTACACGATTTCGGTGGTATCGTCTGGGACGAAGTGGCCGGTCTATTGGTTACCCTGTGGTTCGTTCCGTTTTCGTGGACGGTATTGATCTCTGGTTTTTTATTGTTTCGTTTCTTCGATATCGTAAAGCCGTGGCCTATCAGATGGATCGATCGCCGGGTCGGAGGTGGCTTGGGCATTATGTTGGATGACGTGTTGGCGGGCTTGTTCGCGGGTGCGGTTTTGGCAGTATCGTTAAAGTACTTGCCATATTAATTTTTGTCGGTATAATAGTACAAATCAATCGCGGGGTGGAGCAGCTTGGTAGCTCGTCGGGCTCATAACCCGAAGGTCGTAGGTTCAAATCCTGCCCCCGCTACCAGATATACTACTGAATAAAAAGGACTTTATTTCAGTTGCCATCGATCAAACACGCTTACGAACCGTAGCACTACACTAAATACTACACTATTCCAACAACGGAAAACGTGTCGTACTGCACTAGTCGCTACACCATTCACGAATTGCACAATTCGAGGTTTGTATGGCGTACACCATTCGAAAAGTTCAAAATCAATCCGGACTCGTCTACCGGGCCATTATCCGTGATCGGCTGGGCAAGCAGATCAAATCCAAAACCTTTAAACGCAAGACCGATGCTCGCGCCTGGGCCGACCGTATCGACGCCGACCGCGATGCGATTGCCGCATACGGAAGCAAGGGGGCCAGGCTGACCTTTGCCGGCTTAGTCGATGAATATATACTTCAATGGCATGGCAAGGATATCGTCAACCAACAACAACGTAGCTTGTTTTGGGTCGATCGATTGGGTGAATACCGTCTGGATGAAATCGACGCCGATAAAATCCGTGCCGAGTTGAAAAAAATCAAGGAAGGCAAGTGCCTGGTTGGCAGTGGCCGGGGCAAAACCGCCGGCCATACCAAAACCGTCAATAAACCCCGCTCGAATACCACCGTTAACCGCTACCGCTCAACGCTGTCGGCGATTTTCAACTACGCCTTTAAGCAAGGTTACGTCACCTCCAACCCTGTCGCAAAAACCGCCAGTTTGCCGCAATCGAAGGGCAGGGTGCGCTATTTGTCGCCCATAGAACGTGGCCGCTTGCTTGCTGCCTGCCGAAAGTCGGAGTGGGACCGGCTTTACCTGTTAGTGCTGATGGGCATGACCACCGGAATGCGCAAATCAGAACTATTGCGGCTGACCTGGGCCGATATCGACTTCGATAACAGTCTGGCATTTCTTGAGGATACCAAGAACGGGGAACCGCGCGTTTGTCCGGTCCCTGTGCCAACCTTGGAAGAGCTGCGCAAGTTCCGCGGTGTTGGCGCGGCGCTGTTGTTTCCATCGCCGATCAAACCCGGTCAACCCTTCGATTTCAAGAAACATTGGGACAAGGCCTTGAAGGCGGCCCGAGTGGAAAATTTCGTGTTTCATTGCCTGAGGCACGACTTCTGCTCATCCCTGGCGATGCATGGCGCCTCGATGATCGAGATCGCTGAATTGGCCGGACATAAGGATCTGCAGACGACGAAACGCTATACCCATTTGAGCGTGACGCATAAGCAAAAAATCGCTGAGGCGGTCATGAAGAAAGTTTTGAACAATAAATAGTGTTGTTAGGAGACAAATGTGTTTTGGGAAGGGGAAGGTCATACCGTTAAGCCATTTTCGTTTACAAATGAACAGTTGGATAAGTTTCGTTTTTGCTTTAAAGGGGATACCTACCAATCAAATAAAATGCGTCGTGCTGATAAGTTTTGCTCTGAATTGGAAGCGATTATTGAATTATGGCTTGATTTAGGTAGATCCACCGTCCCTGCTCGATATGAATTGGAAAGCGATTTGAATAATCTAACTCGGCAGTGCGAAAAACTCGCTAAGTTGTTGGAGGAAGTAGATAAGAAAACGAGTAACGGATTTAGCACAGAGTTAGAGTGGCACTATCGTAAAAATTATGTGTCTTTGACAGTTGAAGATACCGAAGAAGCGATCCGTAGCATAAAAAATGTATCGGGCAAATTATCTAATCGGGTAAAAAATGCCGAAAAAGGACACAATAAGAGAAGGGAAAGAGAGCTTGTCGATTGGATAGCAACTTGTTATTCGAAAAATTTTGGTTCACAGCCAGGCATTGGAGAAGAGAGTAATTTTTCTAAACTAATCAAGCAGCTCAATGAAATAATTGGCACCAAAATTGGACAACCAATCATCAATGAGATTGCTGCCAAGCATCAACAAAAAAACATGTAGTTTTTTTTCTA
>JBNLFT010000045.1:0-17635 GCA_050305675.1 Methylococcaceae bacterium | reverse complement strand
GTTTTCTTTCGTTTTGCCAAATATAGCCATAAGGTTCCCCTATGAAATCATGCCGATTCAACTGACAAGGATTGAATGGCAGTTATCTTTTCAAGTCCGTCTTTTACAGTCGCCGGGCCGCTCGCATGATCGTCGAACGGAGAATCTGTCCGGCGACGAGCGTTAGCGGAGTCGTCGCGCTAGCCCAAGGGTAACGATTCGCTGCGGTTCGAGTTCTTGGCCTCGCGGCCCACGCTCGAGCGGGTCGTCCCCAGTTTACTGTCTATCCAGACGATGGCGCCGGTCGGGCAGCGTTCGATGGGGGTGCGGTCCACCGCCAGTTCGTCGTATTTTTTGTAATCGATGACGGCCAGGTTGTTTTTGATCTGGATCAGTCCTTCCGGCGCGTCGACCGCGCATTTTTCGCAGGCGGTGCAGGCGACTTCACATTCCTGTTGCGCTTCGTCGCCCTCGTCAAGGCTTTTGCAGGCGACGAACAATTTGCGGCTGACCGGCTGCAGCGAGAACAAATCCTTCGGACAGACGACGACGCAATCGTTACAGGCCGTACATTTGTCCTCGATAACGATGGGTAGCCCGTGTTCGTCCATGAAAATGGCGTCGAAATCACAGACCTCGGCGCAGTCGCCAAGACCCAGGCAGCCCCAATTGCATCCCTTGCCGCCGCCGGAAACGATCGCCGCGGCCTGGCATGTCTTCATGCCTTCGTATTTGGCGCGGGTATAGGCGACGTGGGTACCGCCCTTGCAGGCCAGGCGGGCGACGATTTTCTCCTTGGTATGCACGTCGACCCCGAGGTACGCTGCGATGGCGGCGTTGCCTTCCGGCGTGTTTACCGTGCAATCCGACGGATTTTTTTGTCCCGCCACCACCGCTTCGGCGAAGGGCCGGCACCCCGGAACTCCGCAGGCTCCGCATTGCGCTTGCGGCAGCATCTCGTCGACTTCCTCGATGCGTGGGTCTTCGTATACGAACAGTTTTCGATTGGCGATCGCCAGGACGATTGCCAAAATAACGCCCAGAGCAACCATGAACAAGCCGGCGGTAACTATATTCGAAATCATCCAATCTCTCTAAAGAAGCCGCAAAAGCCATATAAAACATAGGGTTTGCGCGCATTCGACATGGTTTAGGGAACAGAATACTTTACACGAAAAGGTTGCGCCATGGCAAAACAATCTCCTTCATTCAGGCGGGAGTTTATATGTCGAGGAGAAATTATCCGTTGCATTTAACCAATATTGTTTAATGGCATGGATTTCGGCATAATGCCGTCATATTTGAATATCAATGGTCTGATAACATGAACGAAATACTGATCGAAGGAATCGAGCTGATGATTACAGGAATGGGTATCGTATTCGCCTTCTTGGCGATGCTGATCGCCGCGGTGAACGTGATGTCGTCAGTGGTACAACGTTATTTTCCGGTGCAACAGCTGGCCAAGCCTGTTTCTCCGAGTTTCACCAGCAGCGATTCCGGCATCATTGCGGCGATTACCGCGGCCGTAACCCAATATCGCAACAAACATCAATAATTGCCGCTCCGCGTCGGTATCGCCGTTATTACGGAAGATGACTATGACGCGAACGGAATGTTCAACGTTTTTATACCCGAAATCAATTTACGTTACCCACAAGGTAAAAAATCAGCGTGACCCAAAAAGGTCCGGGAGAGAATAATGGTAAAACCTTTAGGCATCACCGAAGTCGTGTTGCGTGACGCTCATCAATCGTTGCTGGCTACGCGCTTAAGAATTGAAGATATGTTACCGATCTGCGAACAACTCGATCAAATCGGTTATTGGTCGATCGAGTCGTGGGGCGGAGCGACGTTCGATGCCTGTATCCGTTATCTCGGTGAGGATCCTTGGGAGAGATTGCGCCTGCTTAAAGCCGCGATGCCGAATACGCCGCAGCAAATGCTGTTTCGCGGCCAAAATATCCTAGGTTATCGCCATTACGCCGACGATGTGGTGGACAAGTTCGTCGAGCGCTGCGTGGTCAACGGTATCGATGTTTTCCGTATTTTCGACGCGATGAACGATATGCGCAATATCGAGCGCGCAATCAAAGCGGTGTTGAATACCGATGCCCATGCCCAAGGGACCATTTCCTATACCACCAGTCCGGTGCATACCATCGACAAATGGGTCGAGCAAGGCCGCGTCATCGAGGACATGGGCGCGCATTCTATCTGTATCAAGGACATGGCGGGTCTGCTCACGCCTTACGACGCGTTCGAGTTAATCAGCAAGCTGAAGCAGGCGGTCGCCATTCCCATTCACATGCAGTGTCATGCCACTACCGGCTTGAGCGTAGGCACATATATCAAGTCCATCGAAGCGGGCGTGGACAATGTCGATACCGCGATCTCCTCCATGAGCATGACCTACGGTCACAGCCCGACCGAAACCATCGTCGCCGGTTTGCAGGGACAGCCGCGCGATACCGGATTGGATTTGGGCAAGTTGGAAAAAATCGCCGCATATTTCCGCGGTATTCGCAAAAAATACGCGCAATTCGAGGGCAGTCTAAAGGGCGTCGACGGCCGTATCCTGGTGTCCCAGGTTCCCGGCGGCATGTTGACCAACATGGAGAGCCAGTTGAAGGAGCAGGGCGCCGAAGACAAATTCGACCAGGTGTTACTGGAAATTCCGCGGGTTAGAGAGGATTTGGGGTACATCCCCCTGGTTACGCCGACCTCGCAGATAGTCGGTACCCAGGCGGTGATGAACGTGTTGGCCGGTGAACGTTACAAAACCGTCAGCAAGGAGACTTCCGGTGTCTTGAAAGGGGAGTACGGCGCCACGCCGGCGCCGGTGAGCGCCGAGTTGCAGGCTCGCGTATTGAAAGGCAGTCAGCCGATCACCTGTCGGCCGGCCGATCTGCTGGAACCGGAGATGGACAGCCTGGTTGCCGAAGTCAAGGACAAAGCAGCGGCGGACAACGTGAAACTTGCTGCTAGCGTCGAGGATGATGCGCTAATATACGGTTTGTTTGCCCAGGTCGGTTGGAAATTTTTGGTCAACCGCGGCAATCCGGCCGCGTTCGAACCGGCGCCGAATCCGCAGGCGGCCGCCGCCCGCGCCGAGAAGGCCAACAAACCAGGTCCTGTCGAATCCTATACCGTCAACGTCGACGGCCGAAACTATCAGGTGACGGTCGGTCCCGCCGGCAGCGAGCTGAAGATACAACCCGCCGCGGAGGTTGTCGCTGCTGAGGCGGCACCGGCGGCTGCGACCGGCTGCGGAGCGTCGGTCGATTCGCCGATGGCCGGGAATATTTTGAAAGTTGCGGTCAAGGTCGGCGATAACGTCGCTGCGGGCGACGTGGTGGTGATCATGGAGGCGATGAAAATGGAAACGGAGGTGCGGTCCAAGGTTTCTGGCGTGGTTAGCGCGGTCAACATTAAAGAAGGCGATGCGGTGGCCGTGGGCGACGCCTTAATAGTTTTGTAAGCGGATTAAAACATGTGGTTGCGGGCCGTAGCTATCAATCCCCGGCGTCGTAGCGTTCGCTGTCGCCAGGTTAGGCGGTTGGCGTTTGGTTATCACGAATAGTTAATACAGAGACCTTGCATGGAAAACCTCACACTGTTATGGGAAAGTACCGGCCTATATAATTTCAGCGGGCCGCAAGCCATTATGATGGCGGTCGGCTTTCTGTTGTTGTATCTGGCGATCAAGAAAGGTTTCGAACCTTTGTTGCTGTTGCCGATCGGCTTCGGGGCGATTCTCAGTAATATACCGGTGGCCGGCATTGCCGATGAAGGCGGCATTCTGTATTACCTATACAGTGGGATCAAAACCGGCATATTCCCGCTGTTGATTTTCATGGGCGTGGGCGCGATGACCGATTTCGGCCCGATGTTGGCCAATCCGAAGACGCTATTTCTCGGCGCCGCCGCCCAGTTCGGCATCTTTGCAACGTTGCTCGGCGCGTTGGCGCTGAACTCGGTACCCGGTCTGGAATTTTCCTTTAAAGATGCCGCCGCCATCGCCATTATCGGCGGGGCGGACGGTCCGACCGCTATTTATGTGGCTTCCAAATTGGCGCCGGAATTGCTCGGCGCCATCGCCGTGGCCGCCTATTCCTACATGGCGTTAGTGCCGCTGATCCAGCCGCCGATCATGCGGGCATTGACCAGCGAACAGGAACGAGCGATCGAAATGCAGCAACTGCGTTCGGTCAGCGGCACCGAAAAGGTCGTGTTTCCGCTATTATTGCTATTGTTGACTGCATTTCTGCTGCCCTCGGCGGCCCCGCTGGTGGGGATGTTCTGTCTGGGGAATCTGATGAACGCCTGCGGTGTCGTCGAGCGATTGAGTAAGGCCTCGCAAAACGAACTGATCAACATCGTGACCATATTCCTCGGACTTTCGGTCGGCTCTAAGCTGAGCGCCCATGCCTTCTTGAAACTGGAGACGTTGGGGATCCTGGCACTGGGAGCCATCGCCTTCTGTATCGGTACGGCCAGCGGGGTATTGATGGCCAAACTGATGAATAAGTTCAGTAAGACTCCGATCAATCCGTTGATCGGCGCGGCTGGCGTGTCGGCGGTGCCGATGGCGGCGCGGGTAGCCAACAAAGTCGGTCTGGAGACCAATCCGCACAATTTTTTGCTGATGCACGCGATGGGTCCGAACGTGGCCGGCGTTATCGGCTCTGCGGTGGCGGCCGGTATTTTATTGAGTTTGGTCCATTAGACCGCTTCAACGGTGCCCACCACGCAGCCGCCGTTGTCCGCCGCTCATAGCCCTCTTGTCTCGTTCTTTCCGCCGGCGCCCGGCTGGAAATGCTCGTCCGTTATAGTGCGATTGCAGTTGTGAGACTCTAATGATGGAATGGCAGGGGTGGTTGTCGCTGGGCGTCGTGATCGGCGTGTTGTTGACCCTTATCTTCACGCGCCTCAAACCGCATCTGGTCATGATGGCGGCGCTGACCGTTCTCAGCGTTTGCGGCGTGCTGAGCAGCAAAGAGGCATTGGCCGGCTTCAGCAATTCAGGCCTGATTACCGTCGCGACGATGTTTGTAGTGGCGGCGGGCATGCATGCTTCCGGGGCGGTGGATCTGTTGGTCGACAAGATGCTGGGCTATCCGGGCAACGTGCGCGCAGCGTTGGCGCGCATTTTCGGCCCGGTCGTACTGTTAAGCGGTTTCCTTAACAACACCCCGGTGGTGGCGACGATGATACCGGCGTTGCACGCCTGGACGCGCAAGATCGGGATCGCGCCGTCCCAGGTCATGATCCCGTTGAGTTATTGCGCCATCCTCGGCGGCACCCTGACCTTGATCGGCACCAGCACCAATCTGGTGGTTAACGGTTTGTACCAGACGTTAACCGGGGACCCCGGCTTTTCGTTGTTTTCCATTAGCGCCGTCGGTTTTCCGGTTGCGGCGACGGGATTGTTGTTCATGTGGCTTTTTTTTCCGAAATGGCTGCCGAATCGCGATCAAGACAAGGCGCTGTCGAACCTCCGCGAATTCACGCTGGAAGTTTCGGTTGCCCCCAACGGCGCGCTGGTCGGAAAAACGGTGGAGGAAGCGGGACTGAGAAATCTGAAGCGGGTTTACCTGATCGAGATCGACCGCGACGGAACGGTGATTACCGCGGTGTCTTCCGAGGAAATTCTGCACGGCGGAGATCGGCTGGTGTTCGCTGGCGATACCGAGGCGATTTCCCTATTGCTCCGCATCAACGGCATTGCGCCGTCCCCCGACAGCGGTCAGCACACCCTGTCCATGCAGCGCCCGGAACGGTGTTTGGTCGAGGCGGTCGTGTCGCCGCATTGCGAGGCCGTCGGCAGCGCGATCCGTGACGCCCGCTTTCGCGACCGCTACGGTGCGGCGGTGCTGGCGGTCGCCCGCAACGGCGAACGGGTCAAGGGAAATCTCGGAAGCATTATCCTGGAGGCGGGCGACACGCTGCTGCTGGAAGCGAGGCCGGCGTTCGTCAGCCGCCAGCGTTTCAACAAGGATTTTTTGTTGATCAACGATTTGCATACCGAAACGCCGCGCCACGAGCGGGCCTTCCTGGCCTGGGGGATCCTGATCGCGCTGGTCGCGGCCGCCGGCAGCGGCTTGACCAGTATGCTCAATGCCGCGCTGATCGGTGCCGGCCTGATGATCGTCACCGGCTGTTGTTCGGTCAATCAGGCCGAACGCAGCTTGGATCTGACGGTGATTTTGACGATCGCCGCCTCGTTTTCGTTGGGAACGGCGTTGCAGAAAACCGGCGTTGCCGACTTTCTGGCCGACAATATCATCGATTTGAGCGGAGGCAGGGGATGGCTGTTGCTGATCTTGACCTATCTGACGGTTTCCCTACTGACCGAAATCATCACCAACAACGCGGCGGCCATTTTGATGTTGCCGGTGGTGCTGGAAATCACCGAGAAATCGGCGCTGAACAACGAACCTTTCGTGTTCGCAATCATGATCGCGGCCTCGGCCAGCTTCGCCACTCCGCTCGGCTACCAAACCAACCTCATGGTCTACGGCCCCGGCGGCTACCGGTTCACCGATTTTCTTAAGGTCGGCGTACCGATGAACCTTTTTGTCGCGGCGGTCACTCTGCTGGTGTTATTGGCGGGCTGGCCGTTGTATCCGGCGCGGTAAGGGGCGGCGGAAAGTACACGGCTCGAGATTTAGGATAAGTCCTCGAAATTGCGGCGGACTTTTTGTTTTTCGGTGCGGTAGGATTTGGCGTCGCCGTAAGGCAGGAAGTACTGGTAGCGGCTATGCAGCGTGCTAATGCGCCGGGCGTGTTTGATCGGGCACCAGAATTGTTCGGTGCGGGCGGCGATTTCCTGGGCATAGGCGATCATGCCGTTAAAGTAGCCGCAATAGGCGCAATTCATTTTTTCGATCAGGTTCAGATAGTTCAAATACTGGCGGTCGAAGACGATATAATCGGCGCGCCGAACCTTTGGAATGCCGTAAATCGGGAAGCAGGCCGCCTGGTAGGCGCTGACCGTCAGATCCAATAACAGCGCTGCCGGTAGCACCGACCAGATGATCGGCGCACTCAGGATGTGCTTCAGCGGCGCTTCGCGCAGATAATCCAATAATCGCTGCAGATAGCGTTTCTGCTGCAGTATGACTTTTCGTTCGAAGTAAATACGTTTTTTGCGGATTTCGTAGGCAAATTCTTGGTGCTGACTCTGGATTTGTTCGATCAGCTCCTGTTGCAGGGCCTTAATCTTGCCGAGTATGTCGTCGATGCTTGAGTTCATGTACGAATCCGCAATTATTGTTTTCCTCATTGTAAACAATCCGGCATAAAAAAGCCCCCGAATTCTCTTTATGGAAACGGGGGCCGGGTTTGTCGGTCGGCAAAGACGGCGCCGCGCCGGATACCCCTAAAATAGCCCGGTGATAACGCCGTCGTCGGTTATATCGATGCGTTCGGCGGCCGGCGATTTGGGTAGGCCGGGCATGGTCATCATGTCGCCGGCGATGGCGACGATGAAACCGGCGCCATTGGCCAGTCTGACTTCGCTGATTTCGACGCTATGCCCGGACGGCGCCCCTTTGGCGTTCGGATCGGTGGAAAACGACATCTGAGTTTTCGCGATACAGACCGGAAAATGGCCGTAATTCTGCTGCAAGGCTTTGATTTCGTTTTTTATTTTCGGGCTGGCCGTAATGCCGGCGGCGCCGTACAGTTTTTTGGCGATCGTGTCTATCTTGTCCCACAGCGGCAGCTCGGCGTCGTACACATAGTTGAAACCGGGCTCGCGCCGGTCGACGATGCTCAGCACTTCGTTGGCCAATTCTTCGGCGCCGACGCCGCCTTGCGCCCAATGCCTTGAAACGACGCACTTGACGCCCAGAGCCGCGCATTTTTGTTGCAGCAGTGCGATCTCGGCCTCGCTGTCGAAGGTGAAATGATTCAAGCTGACCACGCAGGGCAGGCCGTAGTTTTGCGTAACGTTGTACAGATGCCGCTCCAGATTGGCGAAACCGGCCTCCAGGGCCACCAGGTTTTCGTTGTTCAGCTCTTCGCGGGCCACGCCTCCGTGGTATTTTAAGGCCCGGATAGTGGCGACCAGCACTACTGCGGACGGTTTCAAACCGGACATGCGGCATTTGATGTCGAGGAATTTCTCCGCCCCCAGGTCGGCGCCGAAGCCGGCCTCGGTAATCGCGTAATCGGCCAGTTTCAGAGCGGTTTTGGTCGCGGTCACGGTATTGCAGCCATGGGCGATGTTGGCGAACGGGCCGCCGTGGATGATGGCGATGTTGTTTTCCAACGTCTGCACCAGATTGGGTTTGATCGCTTCTTTCAGCAGCGCCGCCATCGCGCCGTGCGCCTTCAGATCGCGGGCATAGACCGGGGTGACGCGGTCCGCTTTGTAACCGATGACGATGCGTCCCAGCCTTTCCTTCAAGTCGGCGCGGCTGGTGGCCAGACAAAGGATCGCCATGATTTCCGAAGCGACGACGATGTCGTAACCGTCTTCACGCAGATAGCCGTTGGCCGGTCCGCCCTGGCCGACGGTGATCTTGCGCAAGGCGCGGTCGTTCATGTCGACCACCCGTTTCCAGGTGACGCGACGGGGGTCGATGCCCAGCTCGTTGCCGTGGTTGATATGATTGTCGATCATTGCCGACAACAGGTTGTGGGTGACGCCGATGGCGTGAAAATCGCCGGTAAAGTGAAGGTTGATATCCTCCATCGGTACCACTTGCGAGTAGCCGCCGCCGGCTGCGCCGCCTTTCATGCCGAAGCAAGGGCCGAGCGACGGTTCGCGCAGGCAGATGATGGTTTTTTTGCCGAGCCTGTTCAACGCATCGCCGAGGCCCACCGTAGTCGTCGTTTTGCCTTCTCCGGCCGGCGTCGGGCTGATCGCGGTGACCAGGATCAGTTTGCCGTCGGGGTTATCGGTTAGCGAGTTCAGGTATTCCAGCGATAGCTTGGCCTTGTAATGGCCGTAAGGGTCGAGATGTTCAGCAGGAATGCCCAGTTTTTCCTCAGCAAGTCCAATGATGGGTCGCATCTTGGCTTGTTGCGCGATTTCGATATCAGACATTCGTGTCTCCTAAGTTAACTATGAGTTCTAAAAGCAAAAAGCCTGCCCTGTATAAGTAAACAGGCCAGGCTATTTTGTAGTTGTACGGTTGCTAGCGGTCTAGTCGGCTCGGTAGACCGGAAACCGGGAACAGAGTATTTTCACTTTTTCACGCACCGACACAATGACGTTTTCATCGTTCATGTTTTCCATCACGTCGCACATCAGGCCGGCTATCTCGCGCATCTGGTCCTCCTTGAAACCTCTTGTAGTCGGCGCCGGGGTGCCGACGCGGATGCCGCTGGTGACGAACGGCGACTGCGGATCGTTCGGCACCGCGTTTTTGTTGACCGTGATATGGGCGCGGCCGAGCGCTTCATCGGCGGCTTTGCCGGTGATGCCTTGCTTGATCAGCGAAACCAGCATCAGGTGGTTATCGGTGCCGCCGGAAACGACGTCGAAGCCGCGTTTGATGAAGACTTCGGCCATCGCCCTGGCGTTCTTGACCACCTGTTGTTGATAGATTTTGAACTCCGGCGTCATCGCTTCCTTGAAAGCGACCGCTTTGGCCGCAATGACGTGCATCAACGGCCCGCCCTGAATTCCCGGGAAGATATTGGAATTGAATTTCTTTTCCAGCTCGGGGTTGCTCTTGCACAGGATCAGTCCGCCGCGCGGCCCGCGTAGCGATTTGTGGGTCGTGCTGGTAACGACGTCGGCGATAGGTACCGGATTAGGATAAAGACCGGCCGCGACCAAACCGGCGACATGGGCCATGTCGACGAACAAATAGGCGCCGACTTGATCGGCGATGTCGCGAAAACGTTGCCAATCCCAGATACGGGAATAAGCGGAGAAGCCGGCTACGATTACCTTCGGTCTGTGTTCCAGGGCCAGTGCCTCGACTTGCTCGTAATCGATTTCGCCGCTTGCCGGCGACAGCCCGTACTGTACGGCGTTATAGATTTTTCCGGAAAAGTTGGGTTTGGCGCCGTGGGTCAAATGGCCGCCGTCGGCCAGGCTCAAGCCCAAAATGGTGTCTCCCGGTTCGATCAAAGCCATGAAAACCGCCATATTGGCCTGCGAACCGGAATGCGGCTGCACGTTGGCGTAATCGGCCGCAAACAGTTCCTTGGCGCGGTCGATCGCCAATTGCTCAACCTTGTCGACATACTCGCAGCCGCCGTAATAGCGTTTGCCGGGATAACCCTCGGCGTATTTGTTGGTCAACAGCGTACCCTGTGCCTCCATGACTCGCGGACTGGTGTAGTTTTCCGACGCGATCAATTCTATGTGGTCCTCCTGGCGCTGACGTTCCTCTTCGATCGCCCGGAACAACTCGTCATCAAAGCCGGCAATTGACATGGATTGTTTAAACATTGACTTCTCCTGATTGGGAATTTTTAGCGTGAAGATGTGGGTAGAATGAGTAAAACCTGCAGGTCCGCGACGTTGGTGCCGGTTGCCCCGGTAGTCAATAAATCCCGGGATTGGGTTAACGCACGGTAGGAGTCGTTATTGTCGAGCAATTCCGCCGGCTCCGATATACGCTCGACGGTGCCCGGATCAACCAGGCCGCCGGCCGCATCGGTCGGGCCGTCGCGGCCATCGGTGCCGCCGCTCAAAAACACCCAGTCCCCGGCAAAGCCATGGCGCTCGGCGGCCAAGGCAAAGGCTAGCGCCATTTCCTGGTTGCGCCCGCCACGGCCGTTGCCTTTCAGGGTGACGGTGGTTTCCCCCCCGGCCACCAGCGCGGTCGCTTTACGCAAACCCTGGCGACGCAATTCGTTGGCATGAACTACCCACCGCTCCGCCGCCTCGCGCGCTTCGCCGCTGAGTCGGTCGCAATATAGTTTGGCCTCGAAACCAAGCTGTTCCGCTTTGCGCAGCGCCGCATCGACGCTGATGCGGTTGCTGCCGACCAGCGTATGGCCGGCGTGCCGGAAAATCGGGTCGCCGGGTTTCGGCGTCTCGGGGACCAGTCCGCGGAGACCTTGTTGCAGATGTTCGCGCACCGCGGCCGGTACTTTGTCCCACAGCCCTTTGTCTTGCAACACGGCCACCGCATCGCAAAAACGGCTGTCGTCGGCCACGGTCGGACCGCTGGCGATGGCGCTCAGGTCGTCGCCTAGCACGTCGGACAGGATCAGCGCGTGCAAATCGGCCGGCGCCGCCAGTTTGGTCAGGCCGCCGCCCTTCAAGCGCGACAGGTGTTTACGCACGCAATTGATTTGATTGATCGAGGCGCCGCTGGCCAACAGAAGATCGGTGGTCGCGATCTTGTCCGCCAGGCTGACGCCGGCGACCGGATAGGGTAGCAGCGCCGACCCGCCGCCCGACACCAGCACCAACACCAGTTCGTTCCGTTCGGCGCGGCGGACCTGCTCGGCAACCGCCGCCGCCGCGGCGAGGCCGGCCTGATCGGGCAACGGATGGCCGGCGGCCATGACCGACAGGCCGTCGGCCGGCGCGGCATTCTCGTAATTGGTGACGACGGTGGCCGGTTCGGCCAGCAGCCGCGCCGGAATGGCTTGACGCGCCGCCTTGGCCATCGCGCAGGCGGCCTTGCCGAATGCGATGACGTGAACCGTTTGCCAGCGGCCTTGCCTCGTTGCTTCCGGCCGGTTCGGATCCAACCCGATCTCAAGATGATGCTCGCCGGCGGTCAGGCAACGGCTGACCGCCCGAAACGGGTCGGCGGCGTCGACGCCGGCCTTGAATATGGCCGTGGCGTCGTTACGCAGGGCGAAGACCGATTCGTTCATGCCGGCGGCCGGTCGGGTACTCAGGCCATTTCCTTGGCCAGCTTGAAAATCAGCTCGGCATCGAAAACCTGGTCGTTGCGCTCGAAAAGCTTGGCGATGCAGGCGCGGTGCAGGGCCAGTTTCAGGCTGCCGAAACCGATTGCTCCCCAGATGATTTTCCCGTGGCGTTCGACGCCTTTGTCCAGCATGTCGGTGCCGCCGATGCCTAGCGGCGGCGTGGCGTTGGCGTCGGCCATCAGTTCGATATTCGAATTATCCTGCCAGTGTTCCGGCTGCAACAATTGAACGCCGGCAGCGCCGGTGGCGAAAACGATGTTGGCGTCCTTGACCGCTTCGGCACGGGCGTCCGCGTCGCCGGCCTCGACCGGCGTCAAATCGACGCCGAAGCGTTGTTTCATGGCGAAGCACGCTTGTTCGGCATTGAAAATATGGCGCGAGGTGATGGATACTTGGGCGCCTTCCTGCGCCATCATAACCGCCGCGCGCTGTCCGACCGGGCCTGTCCCGGCCAGAATAACGGCCTTTTTCCCGTGCAACGAACCGCTGCCGGCAAGCTTGGCGACCGCCGCCGCGGCAGTGGTGTTGCTGCCGTTGCTGTCGAGCATCACCGAGACCCGAAAACCGAGGAAAAAATGCTCGCGGATCGCGTTAAAGAGTTGCTGTCCGGCCGCCATGTCGCTGCCGCCGACGAAGATGGCGGTGTTTTTCTTGTCGTTGGGCGCACGGGTAAAAATCGTTCCTTCCACCAATGCTTTGACGTTGTCCGGCGTCACACCGCCGTAGGCGGCGACGTGATCGGCGCCTCCGTCATAAGCCACCACCGTATCGAAACTGGAGGGATGAAAATCGGTGTCGAATTGGAATAACAATTTCTTCATTAAACTACCCGTGGCAAGAATGTCTTTGCGTCAGAATTGGTCTGGTTCTAAAAGCCATCTATTATACAGTATATTGGTCGCACGGCTTATTTAAGCTGACGCCTTCGGGCATCGGCTATTGTTTGCCAAAACGTATTGTGTCATATTGTTTCGTCGAATCTAGATTGCAATTGGTTGGTCGGATAGGGGTATGCGGCGGGCTGATTTACGGCGCCGGACTGAGTAAGCAATTGGTTTTTGACTGATAATAAGAAGGAAAACAAATGAAAACACCGGTTGATATCACAGTGACGGGAGCGGCGGGGCAGATCAGTTATTCGTTGTTGTTTCGGTTGGCGGGCGGCGCGTTTCTAGGTCCTGAGCAACCGTTCGTATTACGGTTGCTGGAGGTGCCTGGGGCGATGGATGCGCTGACCGGCGTGTTAATGGAGTTGAACGATTGCGCCTACCCGTTGCTGCAGAAAGTCATCGTGACGTCGGATCCCAAAGTTGCCTTCGATAACGTCGATTATGCGTTTCTGGTGGGCGCCAAACCCCGCGGTCCGGGCATGGAACGGCGCGATTTGCTGGAATGCAATGCCGAGATCTTTGCCGTGCAGGGCAGAGCGTTGAACGAGGTTGCCAGCCGCAAGGTCAAGGTGTTGGTGACCGGCAATCCCGCCAATACCAACGCGTTGATCGCGATGAGCAATGCGCCCGATCTGGCGCCGGAATGTTTTACCGCGATGACCATGCTGGATCATAACCGGGCCATCAGCCAGTTGGCCGAAAAGTGCGGCGTCAGGTCGCGGGACATCAAACACGTCGTCGTCTGGGGCAATCACTCATCCACCCAATATCCGGATTTGCACTACGCTACGGTGAAGGGGCAGGACGCCTTGTCCCTGGTTGGCGAGAAGTGGTTTGTCGAAGAGTTTATTCCCACCGTGCAGCAGCGCGGAGCGGCGATCATCAAGGCTCGGGGTCAATCGAGCGCCGCATCCGCCGCCAATGCCGCGATCAATCATATGAAAGCCTGGGCCCGCGGTACCGAAGACGGCGAGTGGGTCAGCATGGCGCTGGCGTCCGACGGCAGTTACGGGATCGAAGAGGGGCTGTTTTATTCCTATCCGGTAACGGTCGCCAACGGCGAAATCAATATCGTGCGCGGTTTGGATATCTGCCCGTTCAGCCGCGAACGGATGGACATTACCGAGGCCGAATTACAAGCGGAGAGAAATGCTGTCAGGCATTTGCTTTGATCCGGCGGCGGTTTCGCGCCGTTGTTAATTTTTTCCGGGACTAGAAACCGGGCCGTGCCGGCTTCTCGCCGGCGGTCACACCACCCGGTCCGGTAATTCCTCGCCGGCAAAAAAAGCCGCCAGATTATTCAATACTTTTTCCCCCATCGCGGTTCGGGTGGCAATTGTCGCGCTGCCCAGATGCGGCAATAACGAAACGTTGTCCAGCGCCAGAAATCCCTCGTCGACATTCGGCTCTCCTTCGTATACGTCCAGGCCGGCGCCGGCGATGCGCTTTTCCCGCAGGGCTTGGATCAAGGCTTTGCTGTCGACCACATCGCCGCGGGCGGTGTTGATTAAATGCGCCGTCGGCTTCATCAAGCGCAGCATCTCGGCGCCGATCAGATGACGGGTGGCCGCTCCTCCCGGGCAGTGCAGCGATACGTAATCGGATTGCTGCAACAGTTCTTCGACAGTGGCGCAACGCATCGCCTTTAAGTCCTCGACGACCGCCGGCTCGGCCGGGCTGGGCTTGAAATACAGGATATTCATGCCGAAGCCGTGATGCGCTTTGCGTGCCATTGCTTGGGCGATGCGGCCGAAGCCGATGAGCCCCAGGGTCGCTCCGGTAACGTCGCTGCTCATCATGTGGGTCGGACACCAGCCGGTCCATTGTTTGGAACGCACCAGCCTGTCGCCTTCGGCGCCGCGCCTGGCGGACATCAACAGCAACGTCATCGCGATATCGGCCGTGCTTTCGGTCAACACTCCCGGGGTGTTGGTAACGATCAGCCCCTGCCGTTGCGCCGCTTCGATATCGATGTGGTTGAAACCGACGCCGAAATTGGCCAGGATCTTACAGCGTTTGCCGGCGACCTCGACGACGTCGGCCGGCAGCGAGTCGCATACCGCCGGGCAAACGGCGTCGTAATGCTGCAGGGCCTGTTTCAGTTCGTCTGCGGTCAGCGGCCGGTCGTCGACATTCAGCGCGGCGTCGTAGCGCGCCTTTAGTTTCTCTTCGACGGACGCCGGCCATTTGCGGGTGACCAATACTTTCGGTTTATTCATGGAGTGCTCTCGATGCTCGCGGGGTCGAAGGCGCGGAATATAGCATTTTTCGGCTGCCGGTGAAACGCCTGGACCGGGGCTGAAAGACGGTGCGGGAACCGACGGGGCTTGGGGCCGCAGCGCCAGCGGAGGGCGGTGTCCGGATCGATTGAAGGTATCAAAGACGACGCCGTGGGTAACGGTGCCGTCTTTGATAGGTCTCCCTTGGCAGATCGTGCGCGGGGAGAAAAACTGGCGTTAGGCCGCGGTCGAACGGTAGTATTCGATCGCAGCGGCGACACCGCTTCCGGGAACGATGTCGAAGCCGTTGTCCAGCATCGCCATTTCGACGCCGGCGATGGCGCCGAGCATGGAAACGTCGTTCATGTCGCCCAAATGGCCGATGCGGAAAACCTTGCCGGCGACCTCGCTCAGTCCGGCGCCCAACGATATGTTGTATTTTTTGTAGGCGGTGGCGATGACGGTGCGCGCGTCTTTGTCTTCGGGGACCACGACGGCGGTCACGGTGTTGGATTCGAAGCCGGGTCGCGCGCACAGTTTCAGTCCCCAGGCGGCGACCGCACGGCGGGTGCCTTCGGCCAGGCGGGCATGACGGGCGTAAACGTTGTCCATGCCTTCTTCCAGCAGCAGATCGAGCGCTTTACGCAGACCGTGCAGCATGGGTGTGGACGGGGTGTAGGGGGTGTAACCGTCTTTGTTGGCGTTGGCCATGTCTCTTAAATCCAGGAAACAACGAGGGAATTTCGCCGTTTCGGTCGCTTTCAGCGCCTTTTGGCTGAAGGCGACGATGGCCAGACCGGCCGGCAGCATGAAGCCTTTTTGCGAACCGCTGATCGCGCCGTCGACTCCCCACTCCTCCATGCGGAACTCCAGGCTGGCGATGGAGCTGACGCCGTCGACGAACAGCAACGCAGGGTGGCCTGCCGCGTCCAGCGCTTTGCGCACGCCGCCGATGTCGCTGGTGACCCCGGTCGCGGTTTCGTTATGGGTCGCCAATACCGCTTTGATGTCGTGATTGCCGTCTTGTTTCAGGCGCGCTTCCAAATCATCCAGGGGAATGCCTTTGCCCCATTCAACTTCGTGGAATTCGACGTCGAGGCCCAGTCGGCGGGCCATGTCCATCCATAAGTGGCTGAACTGGCCGAAGCGATAGATCAAAACCTTGTCGCCCGGGCTCAGGGTATTGGTCAGGGCGATTTCCCAGCCCGCCGTGCCGGTTGCGGGGAATACGAACGCCTGGCCGGTTTCCGTGCGAAAAACCTTTTTCAAATCGTCCAAAATCGGTTTCAGCAGCTGAGGAAAATCCGGAGAGCGGTGATCTTCCATCGGAACATGCATGGCGCTCAAGACTTCGTGGGGGGTGTTGGTTGGGCCAGGAATGAATAAGTGGTTGCGACCAGCCATTGATATGCCTCTGATTGTTTGAAGATGGAACAAAGGGCTTCGATTGCCTTGTAAAGGGAGCCCGCAAAAATCCGAGAATGTTGCCATATTTTATGGGGATCGGCAAGCGGATTACGGCAAACTATTGGCGGTAAAGTTGCTGCGCAAGGGCGGAATTTACCGTATTTTGATGACAAATCGAGCGCTTGCATCAGGGCGACCGCGATTGACATTAAGCGTACCGAAAGTAAAATGAGCGGTTACTTTTTTAATCCGGTTAAGTCTGGGTTGACCGCACAAGCGCTAACTTTGCGCCACAAATCATTACACAGAGCAGGAAGGTACTAATGAGTCATACTTTATATGAAGCCAATGCCCAACGCGTTCAGCGTTGCGAATTAGCTGTGCCGGGGTCGAATCCCGGGATGTTCGAAAAAGCATTAAAAAGCGGCGCTGACTTCATTTTTCTCGACCTCGAAGATGCGGTGGCTCCGGATGATAAGCTGCAGGCGCGGAAAAACGTCGTCCAAGCGATCAACGATTTGGACTGGGAAGGCCACGGCATCACCGTGTCGGTGCGCGTCAACGGCTTGGATACGCAATACATGGTGCGCGATGTGGTCGATTTGGTCGAGCAGTGCGGCGCCAAACTGAAAACCATTCTGGTTCCCAAAGTCGGCGTGTACGCCGACGTCTACATGGTGGATGCCATGGTCACGCAGTTGGAAACGCAACAAGGGTTGAGAAACCGGATCGGTATCGAGTGTTTGATCGAAACTGCATTGGGCATGGCGAACGTCGAGGACATTGCCAAACAAGGGGCAATAGGCGGTCGCTTGGAAGCTCTGCATTTCGGCGTGGCCGATTATGCCGCCAGCAATCGTGCCAGAACCGTCAATATCGGAGGGCTGAACCCCGATTATCCGGGCGATCAATGGCATGCGGCCCTCAGTCGCATGACCGTAGCCTGCCGGGCCTACGGGTTGCGTCCGATCGACGGGCCGTTCGGCGACATCAAAGATCCCGAAGGCTTTAAGCAAGCCGCACGACGGGCGGCAGCTCTGGGCTGCGAAGGTAAATGGGCGATCCATCCGTCACAGATCGAGTTGGCTAACGAGGTATTCACCCCGCCGGCCGAAGAGGTCGAGAAAGCCGAGCGGATCCTGGAGGCATTGAAACAGGCGGCTGCTCAAGGCAAAGGCGCTGCCGCGCTTGACGGACGCCTGATCGACGCCGCGTCGGAAAGGATGGCAAACAACATCGTCAGAGCCGCCCAAGCGATTGCCGCCAAAAGCAAATAGGTTC